>NZ_NASN01000024.1:0-33558 GCF_002142015.1 Gilliamella sp. A7 | reverse complement strand
TTTTTTCTACTTAAAACGATTTTAATTTTTTTAAATTTAAGCACCATTCTTTTAACAGGTATTATTAGTATCGAGTTTATTAGTATGTGGAAAAAAAATTTACATATTCTTTTTATTAATAATTAATTTTCTTCTAATATTATTTACCTTCTTTTGTATATTGCTATATTGATTAAATTATCTAATAAAAACATAGTACTAATTACCGAACCATAAAAATGGATTAACTAATTACCATGGTTTTAATTTTGCAACCTATTATTTTATCTGCATTACTTCAAGTTGATTGATATAGAGACTAATTTTATCTAGTAGTCCTAAACCATCTGATTCGGCAACATTGGCACCAGTTGCTGACGCTTTTTTCATGGCTAGTTTATAGTTGCTTTGAGCTGGAAGCCATTCGCTAAGAAATGCGGCTAGCGATGCATCTCCTGCACAAGCAGAACTCAATTGTTTTATGGATACTGAATTACAGAACCAAATATTTTTGTTATTAGAAAAATAAAGTCCTTTTGAACCCATAGTTAATAATATATTTTGTGCACCTTTCGAATGTACGTACTCTAACGCTGTAATAATTTGTTCAGTTGTTTCGGTGGTTAAACCAAAAATCTCTGTCAATTCATCATTATTAGGTTTGATAAGTAGAGGTTTATATGTTAATAAATCTTGTAATATAGGATGACTAATATCTAGAATTATTTTGATATTTTTACTTTGGCAAATTTTTAAAATGGATTGAAAATATTTTGGTTCGATATTTTGCGGTAAACTTCCACTAATAACTAAATAACTATCATTATTGAGAGACTCAATTATAGTTAGCATTTCGGTTTTTTTGTGGTCGGGAACGAAAGGTCCTTTTCCTACCAATTTATATTCATCTTTCCCATTGCTAATGAAAACATTAATTCGAGTAATGTCATCAATTAAACAAGGGATAGTTTCTATTTGCATCTTGGCTAATTCATCGAGAATATATTTTCCCGAAAATCCGCCAAAAAAACCTAATGCACAAGTAGCTTTATTTAATTTATGCAATACAATTGCAACATTGATTGCTTTACCGTTAGGACTATATTCAGTATATAATGTTCTGTTTACTGAATTAGGTTTTAGGTCGTGGCAATAAATATTCATATCAATTGCAGTATTTAGCGTTAGAGTATATATCATTTTACGCTCTATAATTTACCTGCACATCCACAAGTTGTAATGATCTTTTTGACAATTTCTTTCATTGCCGCTTTAGCTGGTTTCATATAATGCCGTGGATCATTAGCATCTGGATTTTCAATAAAGTATTGTTTTAGGGCATCAGAAAAAGCAATTTTTAATTCAGTTGCAACATTTACTTTACAAATACCACGTTTTATACATTCACGAACATCTTTATCTGGAACGCCTGAAGCTCCATGTAAAACTAATGGTATATCTACTACTGAACGAATTTCGGATAAGCGGTCAAAATCAAGTTTTGGTTCTGATTTATACATTCCATGTGCTGTACCTATCGCAATAGCCAGAGAGTCTATATTTGTTTTCTTAACAAATTCTATAGCTTGTTGTGGATTTGTATATAATGCATCTTTAGCATCGACAACCAGATCATCTTCAACACCACCAAGGCGGCCAAGTTCTGCTTCAACACTTACATCATAGCGGTGAGCATAATCAACAACACGTTTTACGAGGGCAATATTTTCCTCAAAAGGAAAGTGTGAACCGTCAATCATTACTGATCTAACACCGGCATTAATTTTGTTAGTTATATCATTGAATTCTTCATGATGATCTAAGTGTACTGCTAATGGAACATTATGTTTTCTTGATAGTTCATTGGCAATTGCAATGATATTTTCAGTTCCTGCATAGCTATATGTTCCTGGTGTACCTGCCAAAATGACCGGAGATTGACATTCTGCCACGGTTTCAACAATTACTTGCATTGTCTCTAAATTATGAATATTGAAGGCGGGAATAGCATACTGCTCTTTTTGGGCTTTTTTTAACATATTATGACTTGAGATAATACTCATTTTACTGCTCCTTAACTGTAGTGAACCTCATAACCTTAAGTTTCTTTCAAATTGGAATTACTTTTTTTCAATTATGATTGCAAAATGAAAGTTATACTAGTGTAAATTTTGTGAGATGGATCACAAATACTAACTTTTATCGCTGAATAAGAAATGTAATTGAGTATTTTTTTTGTCAAATATTTTTGATTAACCTAGAATATAAAATGACACTTCATATATATGAAAATTATATAGTTACAGTTTAAAACTGTTATGGTTTACTGTTGACCATTTATATGATGAGTTTTATGAGTCTTGTACGAAGTATTTACCATTAACATAGGAAGTGAAAATTGGCTAAAGCATCTTCAGCTCTATTGAAACGTCGATTGGATATCGCAAAAATTGTACGCCAAAATGGCGAAGTTAAAGTTGATGAGTTGTCTGGCCAGTTAAAGGTTTCTCATGTTACTATCCGACAAGATTTAACTTACTTAGAACAACAAGGATATTTAAAACGTTCATTTGGTGGCGCTATTTATATTTCTCCAGAAGGGCAAGTGCATAATTCTGTTGCAATAAATTCAAGTCAAGCTAAAGGCAATTCTAATATTGATTTAGCAAAAGCTTGCTTAAGCTATATTAACGACGGTGATACTATTTTTTTAGGCCATGGTTTTTTAATACGGAAACTAATCCCTTTTTTGCATAAAAAAAAATCATTACGTATTATTATGAATGATATAAAAAATGCCCAATTAGTACGTGAATTTTCCGATGCAGAAGTTATTTTAATTGGTGGCGTTTTATGTGAAGGAAATATTATTAAAAGCTGTAATGACCTAATAAGTATTCGCAATAAGTACACCATTTCCCATTTCATTTTCGAATTAGCAGCAATTGATGAAAATAATGATCTAATTATTGAAAATAGCGAACAAAAAGAAATATATCAACAAATCTTAAAAAACTCTGAACATACTATTGGTCTTTTATTAGAAAGATCTTTACTTGCTGATAATCATAGTATTGGTAAATTAAAACATATAGATGTCACAATTTTATCTAAAGCAGCGGTGACTGAATATCATCATCAATTGTTAAATTCTAATTTTAAACAAATTGCGATTAATAAATATTGTATGACTTATCATAATCTATTGGGGACATAACTAAGATGGAATTTAAAATTTGTACTATAGGTGAATTGCTGGTTGAATTTTTGGCAAAGGAAAGTAATCAACGCTTTGATAAGACAGGTGAATTTATTGGTCCTTATCCAAGTGGTGCTCCAGCAATATTTGCTGATCAAGTCGCTAAATTAGGTTTCCCTGTCATTTTTTTTAGCTGTGTGGGAAAAGACAGCTTTGGAAAAATGTGTATTAATCGGCTTAAAAAAGATGGGGTGATTATTGACGGTATTACATCACATAGTATGGCTAATACTGGTAGTGCATTTGTTAGTTATCAAGACCATAGTGACAGAGATTTTATTTTTAATATTCCCAATAGTGCATGTGGTTTATTATCGTTTAATCATATTGATGAAAAATTGTTAAAAGATTGTACCCATCTGCATGTTATGGGGTCTTCGTTGTACTCTTTTCGAGCCATTGATGCCATGAGAAAAGCCTTGGATCTCATTAAAAATAAAGGTGGAACAATTTCGTTTGATCCTAATTTACGCAAAGAGATGTTTAACATTCAAGAAATGGAACAATCCTTTGGTTATATTATGGAGTATACCGATATTTTCTTACCTAGCGAAAATGAGGTTTGTTATTTTGCTCAAAATAATGATGAGAGTGAACAACAAACTATGTCAAATTTGCTAAACAATGGTATCAAGCATATCGTTGTAAAAGGTGGCGCCAAAGGTGCCAATTATTATGGTTTAGATGAACAAAATTGTCTTAAAATGATTCATGTCGACGGCTTTAATGTCGATTCAGTCGATCCAACAGGGGCTGGGGATTGTTTTGGTGCGACATTTGTTAGTTTATTATTAGCTGGGTATTCTGTTGAAACTGCACTGCAATTTGCTAATGTGAGTGGTGCATTAGCAGTATCAAAACAAGGTCCGATGGAAGGAACATCTTCACTTATCGAAATCCAACAGTTTTTATCACAACATACATCAGTTTAATGTGGTAACGAAAACTCAATTTTCCTTATTACAAAAAAATCCCAATAACATTGTTATTGGGAAAACATAAGGAATAGGAAAACAATGAAATAAATGCATTGTCAAAAATAGTATGCTCTTTTTTTTAATAAAAGTAAGTAAAGGTATCTATATGTTGTTTAAATATTTAGTATTTTTTTTGTTAATATATAGTAAATAAAACTGTTGTCCTATTTTAATTAAATTTGTTATAAGAAAATTTCTAGCAATGAATTTAAGAATAACTTGCCATGATCTGTTATTTGCCAATTTTTTTCATCTTCCACTAAATAATTTTTTTCGATAGCAAGTGAAATCGATTGAGCAATAGATTGCATAGGTAAAAATGTTCTTTGTTCAAATTCAATTTTAGGTGTGGGTTCAAATAGTCTGAATCTATTCATAAAAAATTCAAAGGCTAACTCATCTTTAGCTACAGTATAAGATCGTTCTAAATAACGTCCTTGCATATATCCTTGTGGGTGTTTTGTTTTTACCGTACGAATAACGGTACCGTCATTTTGTGTTAGTTTACCATGAGCACCACAACCAATACCGATATAATCGCCGAATCGCCAATAATTTAAATTATGTTTACATTGATAATTTGGTTTTGCATAAGCCGATGTTTCATATTGCTGATATCCATGTTTAGTTAGCAATTGGTGGCCTTGTTGATAAATATCCCAGAGCATATCATCATCAGGTAAAACCGGAGGTTTAGAACCAAACAAGGTATTCGGCTCAATTGTTAGTTGATACCAAGATAGATGTGGTGGAGCGATTACAATTGCCTGTTTAAGATCATGTAATGCATCCTGAATTGTTTGATTGGGCAAGCCATGCATTAAGTCTAAATTAAAGCTTTTTAAATTTAAATCATGGGCTAACTTTCCTGCATCTATTGCTTCTTGTGGATTATGAATTCGCCCTAACTTTAAAAGTTTATCAGATTGAAAGCTTTGTACTCCAATCGATATACGGTTAATACCTGCTTGCTGATATCCTTTAAACCTCTCTACATCAACGGAATTAGGATTTGCTTCAATAGTAATTTCTGCATCATGATTAATTGGTACAATTTTATTTATTCTTATCAATAAGTTATTAATTAATTCAGCAGAAAAAAGGCTTGGGGTTCCTCCGCCGATGAAAATTGAATGGATGGAACGGTCGCGAGTAAGCAATACATCTTGTTTTAAATCATTGATTAAATGATCAATATATGAAGGATAATCTGGTGTACTCTTCATTTTATGTGAATTAAAATCACAATATGGACATTTTTGCACGCACCATGGCATATGTATATATAAGCTCATTGGGATTTTATACTGAAACATATGCCTTTCCTCAAATTTTTTTACAAAGTGTGAGTAACTGATAAGAAATAGCCGGCTATATTACTCCAATTTAGTAAAAAAAGCTTTTATTGTCTGTATTCCGTTTTTATAATTCGAATAATATGCGTACAATTGGATCTAGATTAAAGGCAGTATTCGCCAAAAAAATTAAAAAGTCAGGAGTAAATATGAGTATTATTAAGCAGATTTTAGATAGTTATGCTACCGGTTCATCATTGAGTTTATCAGTCCATCAAAATATATTTGGTGAATTACCTGTCTTAGTGATTAAACATCCAACATGTTCAGCAGCAGTATCGTTACAAGGTGCTCATTTACTATTTTGGCAACCTTCAACAGAAACTACACCTGTTATTTGGTTGAGTCAAAAAGCGAATTTTAAAAAAGAAATGGCAATTAGGGGTGGAGTGCCAATTTGTTGGCCATGGTTTGGTAAATTGGGTGATCCAATGCATGGTTTTGCTCGTTTAGTTGAATGGCAATTAGATTCTTGTAAAGAAGACAATAATGGTGTGGATTTAACTTTATCATTAACCAATAACCAACAGACAGAACGTTTTTTCACAAAACCTTTTCAGGCATGGTTAACCATCCATGTGGGACAAATTTGTGAAGTGACATTATCTTGTCAAGGAGATTTTGAAGCAACAAGTGCATTACATACTTATTTTGGTATTAATAATATTGATAATGTTACAGTTAAAGGTTTAGGGGATTCTTATCAAGATCGATTACCAGTTGAAAATAAACCGACTATTCTAGGACAACTAACCTTTAATCAAGAAGTCGATCGTGTTTATACTGATGCTGATGAAGCAATCACCATCTTTGATGGTAAGCGAACCATTAAATTAACTAATGTTAATGCAAGTGATGTCGTTACTTGGAATCCATGGATAGATAAAGCTAAAGCAATGGCTGATTTTGCTGATCAAGAATACCAATCTATGGTATGTGTTGAGACTTGTCGTATTAATAAACCATTAAAATTAGAGGCAACACAAAAATCAGTATATGGATTTAAGATTGAAGTGATTTAATCATTATCTTTTGTTTATTATAAATGCAATCAATATGTGACTTTGTCTTTATTGAGCTGATTATTTGATTGCGTTTACTCACATAACACATTATAATCCCTAGCGCTTTTTAGAGCACTAATTTTATAACCAACTACTGGGTCGCCTGTAATTGGTTTTTATTTTGAATAAATAAGAGAAATCAATATGTTTACATTAAAAGCTGAAGTAAGAAAAGAGCATGGTAAGGGTGCGAGCCGCCGCCTGCGTCACGCTGGTCAGTTCCCAGCTATTGTTTATGGTGGAACAGAACCTGCAGTTTCTATTGTGTTAGATCACAATCAAGTATTCAATATGCAAGAAAAACCAGAATTTTATTCTGAAGTATTAACTATTGAAATTGATGGTAAAGCAGTTAAAGTTAAAGTACAAGCAGTACAACGTCATCCATTTAAGCCAAAATTAGTTCATATGGATTTTGTACGCGCATAATTACTTATTGCTGAAGTACTATTCAACTTATCTTTAGGTAAAAGGTCACCAATATGGTGGCCTTTTATTTTTTTACTTGAGTCTAAAAAGACAAACACCTATTATTATGATTTATTCTATGAATTTGATGTATACTGTTAATCAATCATAATAAAATAAATTGTAGATGACACCATTTTAGGAGAACTTCATGTCTGATATCCCAGCTTGCGATTTAGTTATTTTTGGCGCTAAAGGGGATTTAACGAGGCGTAAACTTTTACCGTCTCTATATCAATTAGAAAAATATGGCAAGTTACCAAAACAGACAAAAATTCTAGGTGTAGGCCGTGCTGATTGGGATCAAAAGGCTTATGCTGAAGTAGCTAAAGATGCGTTGACCTCATTTATGTCCGAGCCTTTAGATGAAACTGTTTGGCAACGACTTAGTCAGCGTCTAAACTTTCATAAATTAGATGTTAATGATATATCAGGCTTTGATTCTTTAAAAAATAAACTTGAAAAATCGCATCCTGCTATTTTTTATTTTGCGATGCATCCGAATGCATTTGGGACTATCTGCCAAGGCTTAGCAGCTGCAGGTATGAACCAATCTCAAAATCGAATTGTCATGGAAAAGCCATTAGGTTTTGATCTACAATCATCGAAAGAGATTAATGATTCAGTTGCAAAATTTTTTAGTGAGTCACAAGTTTATCGTATTGACCACTATTTAGGTAAAGAGTCAGTTTTAAATTTACTTGCATTACGCTTTGCTAACCCTGTGTTTGCTGCATTTTGGGATAGAAATTCAATCGATCATGTTGAAATAACTGTTGCCGAACAAGTTGGAATTGAGGGCCGCTGGGGGTACTTTGATAAAGCTGGACAAATGCGCGATATGGTGCAGAATCATTTATTGCAAATTCTTACTATGATTGCCATGTCTCCTCCAGCAAATCTTGACGATAATAGTTTGCGTAGAGAAAAGATTGCTGTACTTAATGCATTACGTCCAATTAATAAAGCTAATATTCGTGAAAAAGTAGTTAGAGGACAATATACTGCCGGATTTGTTAATGGTATCAATGTCCCTGGTTATTTAGAAGAAGATGGTGCAAATAAACAAAGTAATACTGAAACATTTGTTGCTATTCGTGTGGATATAGATAATTGGCGTTGGGCAGGAGTTCCTTTCTATTTAAGGACGGGTAAACGCTTACCAAGCAAATGTTCTGAAGTTGTGGTTTATTTTAAATCTTTACCTCTTAATTTGTTTAGTGAATCTTATTCAGAATTGCCTCAAAATAAATTAACAATTCGTTTACAGCCAGATGAAGGTATGGACATTGAAATTTTAAATAAAGTACCTGGATTAGATAGTACTCATAATTTACAAACCACTAAGCTGGACTTAAGTTTTAGAGAAACATTTCATCAACATAGTGCTGACGCTTATGAGCGTTTACTATTAGAAGTGATGCGTGGCAGACAAGCATTATTTGTTCACCGTGATGAAGTTGAAGCAGCTTGGAAATGGGTTGATTCAATTATTAGTGCTTGGAATTTCGATAATGAATTACCAAAAACCTACCCTGCGGGTACTTGGGGGCCTGTCGCTTCAGTGGCTTTGATCACCAAAGATGGTCATTCATGGCATGAGTTTGAATAGAGGAATAGCGAAAATGTTTACATTAAATAAATACTCAAACAGTCAATTATTGATTGAAGATTTAGCTAACCATATTGTCAAAGAACTAAAAAAGGCTATTGAAAAAAAAGGACATGCATCTATCGCCGTATCCGGTGGAAAAACGCCTATACCATTATTTAAATTACTTAGCCAACAAGATTTAGATTGGCATAAGATTTTTATTACATTAGTTGATGATCGGTGGGTAGATGATACTGATGATGCAAGTAATGAGAAGCTAGTATTAACTTATTTACTACAAAATAAGGCTAAATTAGCTAATTTTGTCGGCTTGAAAAATAGTTGTGATAATCCATTCGATGGTGCAGAAATTACCGATAAAATATTAAATAAAATTCCGATGCCGTTTGATGTGTTAATTTTAGGAATGGGTGAAGATGGACATACCGCTTCCCTTTTTCCCGGTGCAGCTAATTTAATGGCGGGTTTAGATATGAAATCCGGTCGCAAAGTTGTCGGTATGACCCCATTAACTGCTCCACTTGATCGTATTACCTTAACTTTACCTACTATTTTAGATAGTGAAAATATCTATTTACATTTAGTAGGTGAAAGTAAGATGCAAGTACTTGAGCAAGCAGAACAAGGTAATGATATTAATCAAATGCCTATTCGTGCCGTCTTGCAGCAAAATAGAGTCAATGTTATTGGCTTTTGGACTGCAGCTTAACTAAATCAACCTTGCTAGTTTTGACTGGCAAGGTTCTAATTTACAGTCTAATGCTAAAAAAACCATTGTTACCAAAAGTCATTGTCCCTTTATGTTTATAATGTTTTGATAAATATAATTTTCTATTATAAAACATCTGTTTAGTATTTTATAACTATATCTATAATTCCTTTTAATGTTTTTTAGTACTTTATTTCAGTTGTTAGTATTTACTAGCAGTTATATACGTTTTCTACATTGGCAGAAATAAATTAATTAAATATCTATTATTTTATTAACTTTTGTGGTAAAAAGTGGGGTAAAGTGGTAAAAAATAGGATTCCAATTAACATATTGATTTTTTTATAATTTAAAAACAATAAAAATTGTTAATTATGGTGCTTTCATGTTTAGTGGTGCAATTTCAGTCAGTTTGGATAGTAAAGGGCGAATAGCAATTCCTACTCGTTATCGTGATTTCTTATCTGACGGTTTAGTTTGTACCATTGGTTTATATCATCCTTGTTTAACACTTTATTCAATGTTTGAATGGCAAAAAATTGAATTACAACTATCAACATTGTCGACTATTGTTGAAGTAGAAAGAAGAATTAAAAGGCTACTATTAGGTTATGCAACGGAATGTAATTTAGATAATGCTGGACGTATTTTACTACCACCAACTTTACGTACTTATGCAAAACTAGAAAAACATACTATGTTTGTCGGCCAATCCAATAAATTTGAGATTTGGGATGAAGGAATATGGTATCAACAAATTAGTGATGATATTGCTGCGTTACCAACAGATATTGAAAACTTATCAGATAATTTAAAAAATCTAACAATTTAATAAGAGTAAATAACAATGGATTATCAACATAAAACAGTTTTGTTAAATGAAGCTGTAACGGCATTGAATTTAAAAAAAAACGGTATTTATGTTGATGGGACTTTTGGTCGTGGAGGTCATTCTCGTTTGATCCTTGAAAAATTAGGGGATAAAGGGAAACTAATTGCAATTGACCGTGATGAGAGAGCTGAACAAGCAGCAGCTCAGATAAATGATCCTAGATTTACTTTTATTCGTGGTGAATTTTCTAACGTATATCAATATATTAATGAATTAGGATTATTAGGCTGCGTTGATGGATTTTTGTTAGATTTAGGTGTGTCTTCACCTCAATTAGATGATCCAGAAAGAGGATTTTCGTTTATGAGAGATGGGCCACTTGATATGCGAATGAATAATCATAAAGGTATAACTGCAAGTGAGTGGTTACTAAATAGCGATGAAAATGATATCGCATGGGTATTAAAAACTTTTGGTGAGGAAAAATTTGCTAAACGTATCGCGCGGGCAATTGTCGAGCAAAATCATATTGCACCAATTACTCGAACTCTAGAGCTAGCAAGTTTAATTGAAAAAGCGACTCCGAAGAAAGATAAAAATAAACATCCAGCAACACGCGCATTTCAAGCTATTAGGATTTACATAAATAGTGAATTAGAGGAAGTTGAACAAGCATTAAATAACAGTTTATCGATATTGGCTAATCAAGGAAGACTGGCTGTGATTAGTTTTCATTCCTTAGAAGATAGAATTGTAAAACAATTTATTAATAAACAGAGTAAAGGCCCAGATTTACCAGCAGGGTTACCATTAACAGAACAACAAGTTAAACAATATGGTAATGCTAAATTGAAATCGCTTGGCAAAATTAAGCCGAGTAATGATGAAATATGCGGTAACCCGCGTTCACGTAGCGCGATATTAAGGGTAGCAGAAAGGAAAAATGAATAGTAACCAAAAAAATGAAATTTATAACAGAACTGGTGTAGGAATACACAATCAAAAAAGACCAAGCAAAAGTTTATTTGGATTAATCCTTAATGATTTACTTGGCCATCAAAAAATTTCATTATTGTTATTGTTACTTATTATTATTTCTGCTGGCGCTGTATTAATAACAACACAGCAAGTACGTAAACAATTATTTGAACGTGAACAACTACTACTTGAACAAGATGTATTAGAAAATGAATGGCGTAATTTAGTTATTGAAGAAAATGTTCTTGCAGATCCAAAACGAATTGAGGAAAAATCTAAAAATCAATTAGGTATGTCGTATGTGACACCAGAAAATGAAACCGTTATTGTGATAAAGAGTAAATAATGAAGTTTACCAATAAAAATAAAAAAGATAACGTAAAACTTACTACGAAATTGAATAAAGGGAATAAATTAAATAGTAAAAAACAAGTTTTTACTATTAATCGATTCTACCTTGTATATAGCTTTATTATTTTGGCAATTATTGGTTTGTTTGTAAGATTGGCTATTTTACAAATAATAGAACCCGATAAACTTATTGCTGAAGCCAATAAACGTTCTATTCGCCATCAAGAAATGAGTGCGCCTAGGGCGATGATTACTGATCGTAATGGAAGGGCTCTGGCCGTTAGCGTTCCAATGTATGATGTTTGGGCAGATCCGAAAATAGTTATGCAAAAAGGTGGTGTTGATGCCAATGATATTCGTTGGCAAGGATTAGCAAAAACGTTAAATATTCCTATGTCGACATTAGAGCAAAAATTGAGTAATCCATCGATGCGTTTTGTTTATTTATCCAAACAAATTACACCAACTATATCGGATTATTTAAAAAAATTAAAATTACCAGGGATATCGTTTGCTAACACTTCAAAACGTTATTATCCTGCAGCGGAAAATATTGCTCAATTAATTGGCTTAACTGATATCGATGAGAACGGTACCGAAAAGGGTTCTGAAGGAATCGAAAAAAGTTTTAATAAATGGCTTATTGGTGAATCAGGGCAACGTATAGTAAGGCGAGATAGAGTTGGTCGCGTTATTGAGGAGCTAGAAAGGACAGAAAGTGAAATTGCTTCTGATTTGACGTTAAGTATTGATGAACGTTTGCAGTCGCTTGTTTATAGCGAGCTTAGCCAAGCGGTTGCATTTAACAAAGCCGATAGTGGTACAGCTGTTTTGGTCGATGTCCATACTGGTGAGATTTTAGCGATGGCAACCAGCCCATCTTATAACCCAAATAATCGTTCTTCAATTGATTATAATTTGTTACGAAATCGAGCCATAACAGATGCATTCGAACCAGGTTCAACGGTTAAACCTTTAGTTGTTATGGCTGCATTAGAAAAGAAAATAGCTGATTTGAACACTATTATAGATACTAGACCTTTTTTGGTTAACCGTTATGAAATAAAAGATGTCTCTTATCAAAAAGCATTAGATTTGGCTGGTATTTTGGAAAAATCAAGTAACGTAGGGGTAAGTAAATTAGCACTACAAATGCAATCAGATGATCTTGTCGAGTTTTATAGTCGTTTTGGCTTAGGTCAACCAACAGAACTTGGTTTAGGTGGTGAAGTTAGTGGTTCCATTGCTGCCGATAGAACAAGAAAATGGGCGGATATAGAGCGTGCAACATTTTCTTTTGGTTATGGCCTAAGTGTTACTCCATTACAGTTGGCTAGAGCTTATGCAACTATTGGCAGTTATGGTATTTATCGACCTGTTTCAATATTGAAAGTGACTGAGCCAGTAGAAGGTAAGCGTGTTGTAAGTGAAAAAATAGCCAAAAAGGTAGTGCAATTGATGGAAGCCGTGGCAGTAACCGGTGGCGGTACTAAAGCCTCAGTACCAGGGTATAGCGTCGGTGTTAAAACAGGTACAGCTAAAAAATTAGTTGGTGGTCGATATGTTAATCAGTATCTAGCTTATACCGCAGGTATTGCACCGGCAACAGGGCCAAAATATTCACTAGTTGTGGTAATTGATAATCCAAAAGCAGGACAATATTACGGAGGCTCCGTTTCAGCACCTGTTTTCAGTCGAATTATGGGTGGTGTCCTTAGAACAATGAATGTAAAACCAGACCGCCAAGTAAATGGCCAAATGATCGTATATTAGTAGGTAACAAATAATGGCAACTAACACATTTAAAACGTTATATAAATTATTAGGTGGGAGTGATATAGAAATAGATGATTTTCCGCTTAATCATTTGATAATTGATAGTCGAAAAGTAAATAAAGATGATGTTTTTATTGCTATTAAAGGGTATACCGTTAATGGTCGGGATTTTATTCCGCAAGCTATCTCATCTGGTGCTGCTGTAGTTCTAATTGAAACAAATAGAAAATCAAATGATTTGAAAATTGATTACCTTAAACAAAAAAATAAGAAAACTATTCCACAAATAAGTATATTTCAGCTTTCTCAAAAATTATCAAAAATTGCAAACGATTTTTATTTTTCACCATCTAAAAATTTATCGGTTATTGGTGTAACTGGAACTAATGGTAAAACAACGGTAACTCAGCTTATCGCACAGTGTGTAACTTTATTAAATCAGAAAGCTGCGTTATTGGGTACGATAGGTAATGGTATTTATAATCAACTTGAACCTTCATTAAATACGACTTTATCGGCTATTGAAGTTCAATCAGCTTTAGCAGAATTTGTCATACAACATGTTCAAGTTGTTGCCATGGAAATTTCGTCCCATGGTTTAGCGATGAATCGAGTAAAAGCACTAAATTGTGCTGCAACCGTGTTTACTAATTTAAGCCGTGATCATCTTGATTATCATAAAACCATGAATAAATATGCTAAAGCAAAATGGTCATTATTCAGCGGCGATGAACACGAAAAGCAAGTTGCTAGTTCAGGTAAATCAATTATTAATTATGATGATGAATACGGACGGCGTTGGATAGATAAATTATCAAGCGTTACGGTTGTGTCATGTCAGCCTAAATCATTGCGCCGTTTAAAAACATTGGATAAAACCTATGTTGGTGTATCAATGATTGAATATCATGATAAAGGGGCCAAAATTCATATGGAATCGAGTTGGGGTAATGCTATCATTCACAGCCGATTATTAGGTGAATTCAATGTATCAAATGTATTGTTAGCAATCGCAACCTTGTTGACACTTGATTATCCATTTTATGCTGTTGTTAATATGGCATCATATCTTAAGCCGATATGTGGTCGTATGGAAGTAATTCATGTAAATAATAGTCCAACAGTGATTATTGATTATGCACATACCCCAGATGCATTGCAAAAAGCATTACAAGCAAGTCGTATTCATTGCAAAGGTCAATTATGGGTGGTTTTTGGTTGTGGTGGTGATAGAGATACAGGAAAAAGACCTTTAATGGCTGAAGTTGCTGAACAATTTGCCGATAAAATCGTATTAACAAATGATAATCCACGTACTGAAGATGAAATTAAAATTATTCATGATATAGAACAAGGTTTAACCAATATTAAAAATACACAAGTTATTACTGATAGAGTTACAGCTATTAGAGAAACGGTTGTTCAAGCTAAACCTGATGATGTGATCTTAATCGCTGGAAAAGGACATGAAGATTACCAAATTATTGGTAAAACTAAGCATCATTATTCAGATCAAGAAACGGTAAAACAGATTTTAGGAGTAGAGAATTTATCATGATTCCTTTAGTTATTAAACAAATTGCAACAATCGTCAATGGTACATCTTATCATATTCCAGATGAAGAATTGACTATTAAGGAAATTTGTACTGACTCACGTAAAATTGCTGATCAATCACTATTTATTGCATTGGTTGGTGAAAAATTTGATGGTCATTTATTTGCTAAACAGGCTATTGAAGATGGTGCTATTGCGGTAATTGTAAATCATAAAATCGATAATGATATTCCTCAAATAGTGGTCAATGATACTTATATAGCATTAGGTCAAATAGCTAAATTTGTAAGAGATCAAAGTTCAGCAAAATTTGTTGCGTTGACTGGTTCATCGGGCAAAACCTCAGTCAAAGAAATGACTGCCAATATTTTACAACAATGTGGTGAGACTCTTTATACTCAAGGTAATTTTAATAATGATATAGGTGTGCCATTAACATTACTACGATTAAAGACGCAAGATCAATTTGCAGTTGTTGAGTTAGGTGCTAATCATATAGGTGAAATAGCTTATACTACACACTTAGTTAAACCAAACAGTGCCCTAATTAATAATATAGCTTTGGCACATATTGAGGGCTTTGGTTCTCTTGATGGGGTAGCAACAGCTAAAGGTGAAATTTTTGAAGGATTAGCTGATAACGGAATTGCAATTATTAATTTGGATAGTTGTTCTGATAAATGGTTAGCTATGCTCAAAAATAAAACTGTCTGGACCTTTTCGATACATAATTCTGCTGCTGATTTTTATGCTAGTAATATTGAAATTATGGAACAGACTAATTTCACATTGCATACACCAATTGGAGATAGTGAAATTACTTTACCATTAGTTGGTGAGCATAATATATCAAATGCCATAGCTTCATCAGCTTTGGCAATATCAGTAGGAGCAACGCTAACACAAGTTAAAAAAGGTTTAGCTGCTTCAAAATCAGTAAAAGGGCGGTTGTATCCTGTTAGGTTAAATCAAACGCAATTAATTTGGGATGATTGTTATAATGCTAACGTTGGCTCAATGTCAGCTGCTATTCATGTTTTAGCAACACAGCCCGGATATAAAGTATTAGTCGTTGGTGATATGGCTGAATTAGGTAACGATGCAAACATTTATCATCAACAAATTGGCGAATTAGCTAAACAACAAAACATTGATTGTGTTGTTAGTGTCGGTCAGCTAAGTGAATTAATCAGTCAATTTAGTGGTGTTGGCCATCATTTTATTGATAAACAAAGTGCTGTAGATTATTTATTAAACTTACTACGTCTACATCCAACTTTAACTATGTTAGTCAAAGGGTCACGTAGTGCAAAAATGGAAGATCTTATCGTGGAAATTCAAACAAAAATAGGTCAGGATTAAAATTATGTTGGTGTGGATATCAGAATATTTGGTTAAATATTTTACTTTTTTTAATGTTATTTCTTATCTTACAGTAAGGGCTATTTTAGCGCTATTAACTTCATTGACCATTTCGCTAATTATGGGGCAAAAAGTAATTGATTGGTTACAAAAATTGCAGATTGGTCAAGTTATTCGTCATGATGGTCCAGAATCTCATTTGAGTAAAAAAGGAACACCAACAATGGGGGGAACGCTCATATTAGCCTCCATTTCAATTTCAGTTTTTCTATGGGCTGATCTACGTAATCCTTATGTTTGGGTAACATTATTTGTGTTACTCGGTTATGGGGTTATTGGTTTTGCAGAT
Source organism: Gilliamella sp. A7 (assembly GCF_002142015.1). Taxonomy (NCBI): domain Bacteria; kingdom Pseudomonadati; phylum Pseudomonadota; class Gammaproteobacteria; order Orbales; family Orbaceae; genus Gilliamella; species Gilliamella sp. A7. The sequence continues at coordinate 16,927 of NZ_NASN01000024.1, read as the reverse complement.
GATTATTTGAAAGTTATACGCAAAAATACAGCGGGACTCATTGCTAGATGGAAATATTTTTGGCAGTCTGTTATTGCATTAATTGTTGCTTTTGGTCTTTATGTTTATGGAAAAGATGGTTCTGTTACAGTACTAGTTGTCCCGTTCTTTAAAGATGTTATGCCACAATTAGGATTGTGGTTTATTTTACTGACTTATGTTGTCATTGTCGGTGCTGGTAATGCAGTAAATTTAACTGATGGTCTTGATGGATTGGCCATTATGCCAACAGTTTTTGTTGCTGCCGGGTTCGCACTTGTTTCTTGGGCAACTGGTAATGTTAATTTTGCTGCCTATTTACATATTCCATATATTAAATTTAGTGGCGAATTAATGATTGTTTGTACCGCAATTATTGGTGCTGGCCTTGGTTTTTTATGGTTTAACACTTATCCTGCAATGGTATTTATGGGTGATGTTGGTTCATTAGCATTAGGTGGCGTGTTTGGTATTATTTCTGTGTTACTCAGACAAGAGTTCTTATTGTTAGTTATGGGCGGAATTTTTGTCATTGAAACCTTATCTGTGATTTTACAAGTAGGATCTTTTAAATTAAGAGGTAAACGCATTTTTCGTATGGCACCAATTCATCATCATTATGAATTAAAAGGTTGGCCTGAACCAAGAGTGATTGTTCGGTTTTGGATTATTTCATTGATGCTAGTGGTAATTGGTTTATTAACTTTGAAATTACGCTAAATAATATTAGAGCAGGATTGAATCATGGTTGATTATCAAGGTAAAAAAATTGTTATTATCGGTTTAGGTATTACAGGGTTATCCTGCGTTGACTATTTTCTTGCTCAAAATGTTATACCGAAAGTAATCGATACTCGTTCATCTCCATCTGGATTAGAGCAATTAGATAAACGTGTTAGGTATCATTTAGGAAATTTAAATACAGACTGGTTATTTGAGGCTGACTTGATTATTGCCAGTCCTGGTATTGCTCTATCAACTCCTGAATTACAAAAAGCAGCTGAACTTGGTATTGAGATTATTGGCGATGTTGAACTTTTTTGCCGTGAAGTTAATCAACAAACAAATAAAAAAGTTATTGCGATTACTGGGGCAAATGGTAAAACGACTGTCACTACTTTAGTTGGTGATATTGTAAGTGCTGCTGGTGTAAAAGTTGGTGTGGGTGGTAATATTGGTGAACCAGCTTTATCATTATTGCAACAAGATTGTGATGTTTATGTCCTCGAACTATCAAGTTTTCAGCTAGAGACAACATCAAGTTTACAAGCTTCAGTGGCAACGATTTTGAATATTTCTGAAGACCATATGGATCGCTATCCACTAGGATTGATGCAATATACTGAAGCGAAACAACGAATTTACCATAATGCAAAATGTTGTGTTATTAACTATGATGATAAATTGACTAAACCGTCTGATAAAAAACATAATTGTGTATCATTCGGATTAAAAACGGGAGATTATCATTTAGATGAGAAGTATGAATATCTAATTGCCCAAAAACAACCTGTTTTATCAACTAAATCAATGAAATTAATTGGCTGTCATAACTATTTGAATGCATTGGCAGCCTTAGCTATCGCTGATAATTTACAGATCCCACGAAATTCAAGTTTACAAACGATTTCTAATTTTCAAGGTTTACCTCACCGTTTTGAATTAGTCTTTGATAGCAATAATGTAAAATGGATTAATGATTCTAAAGCAACTAATGTAGGTAGCACTGAAGCAGCATTAAAAAGTGTTATATGTAATGGAAAACTATTTTTATTGTTAGGTGGCGATGGCAAATCAGCAGACTTTACTCCTTTGATTCCTTATTTAAAAAGCAGAAATATTGAAATTTTCTGTTTTGGTCGAGATCGAGGTTTGCTAGCTAGTTTAGCGCCGGAAATCACAACTGTTACGTTAACTATGTCTGAAGCAATTCAATGTATAGCGAAAAAAGTAGTCGCAAATGATGTTGTATTACTTTCACCTGCTTGTGCAAGTTTAGACCAATTTAAAAACTATATTGAACGCGGAAATTTATTTTCACAACTTGCTAAACAGTACGGTTCAAGGAGTGATGAATGACATTATTTTTGATAAAAAAACAAGTTAATCCCAATATTCCATTTGATAACCAATTGCTTTGGACTGTGATTGGTTTAATGGTATTTGGCTTAACTATGGTGACATCTTCATCAATGGCGTTTAATGAAAGTGATCCTTTTTTCTATACGCAACGAGAGTTAATTCAAATTGGAATGTCGCTTTTTCTAATGTGTATCACCTTATATATTCCAATGCAACGTTGGCAACAATTTGGGTCAGTTTTATTAATCCTTTCAATTATTATGTTGATAGCGGTTTTAATCGTTGGTTCTTCAATTAACGGCGCGTCTCGTTGGATCCCATTAGGTGTTTTTAATTTTCAGCCAGCTGAACTTTCTAAATTATCGTTATTTTTATTTTTAGCTGGTTATTTAGCCCGTAAGTCAGAGGAAGTTCAAAGCGGCTTTTGGGGCTTTTTTAAACCTATGGTGGTTATGGCAGTTTTGTCTATTTTGTTACTTTTACAACCTGACTTAGGTACTGTAATTGTATTATTTATGGTAACAATAGGCATCTTGTTTATTGCCGGCGCTCAATTATGGCAATTTATTGCGATTTTACTAACTGGGGTTAGTGCTGTAGTTTGCCTTATTTTATATGAATCTTATCGTTTAACACGTTTGATGACCTTCCTTGACCCATGGCAAGATGCAACTGGCGCTGGTTATCAGCTAGTTGCTTCATTAATGGCAATAGGTAATGGTGGTATTACTGGACAAGGAATTGGTAATTCTATTTTTAAATTACGCTATTTACCTGAATGTCATACCGATTTTATTTTCTCAATTATTTCAGAAGAGTATGGATATATTGGTGTTGTCGCTTTGTTGTTATTACTCTTCTTTTTAACCTTCAAAGCATTAGCAATAGGTTATCGAGCTTTGAATGAAGGTTCTCAATTTTCAGGCTATTTGGCGTGTGAAATTGGTATTTGGTTTGGATTTCAAACTTTTGTTAATGTGGGTGTCACATCTGGTATGTTACCGACAAAAGGTTTAACCTTACCATTTATTAGTTATGGAGGCTCAAGCCTTATTGTAATGAGTATTGCTGTTGCAATATTACTAAGAATAGATTTTGAGTTTAGACAACAACAAACTCAAGCAAGAATAAGGTTAATAAAATAATGAAAAAACTATTAGTTATGGCTGGTGGAACTGGAGGCCATGTATTCCCAGGTATTGCTGTTGCCCATCATTTAATGAAGCAAGGTTGGCAAGTTAGATGGCTAGGTACTGCAGATCGTATGGAAGCACATTTAGTGCCAGAAAATGGCATTGAAATTGATTTTATCCAAATATCAGGCTTGCGAGGAAAAGGGAAAATGGCGTTATTAAAAGCGCCTTACAAAATATTAAAAGCGGTTTTACAAGCAAGGAAAATCTTAAAAAATTATCGTCCTGATGTTGTTTTAGGAATGGGTGGATATGTTTCTGGACCAGGAGGAATTGCGGCTAAATCTTTAGGTATTCCAGTTGTATTACATGAACAAAATGGCATAGCAGGTTTAACTAACAAATCTATAGCTAAAATTGCGACCAGAGTTTTACAAGCTTTTCCAACAGCATTTCCTAATGCTGAAGTCGTTGGAAATCCTGTTCGTAATGATTTATTAACAATTGAAGAACCTGCGGAAAGATTTAAAGGTCGACAAGGTCCAATTAGAGTATTGATTATGGGGGGAAGTCAGGGTGCCAAGGTCATTAATGATATTGTTCCTCAAGTAATCACAAAATTGTCTGATAAGTATGTAGTTTGGCATCAAACAGGCAAAGGTATGTTAGATGATGTACTTAAATCATATCAACATTGTGATATGACAAATAATCGTGTGACTGAATTTATAACAGATGTAAAAGAAGCTTATGATTGGGCTGATATCGTAATTTGCCGTAGTGGAGCATTAACCGTAAGTGAAATTGAAGTTGTTGGTATTGGAGCTATTTTTGTACCATTTATGCATAAAGATCGCCAGCAATTTTGGAATGCTAAATCTTTAGCTGATATTGGTGCGGCAAAGATTATTGAACAACCAGATTTTAATGTAGATTCACTATTTCAGTTACTGGCAAATTTGAGTCGTGAAGAGTTAATTGAAATGGCTATTAAAGCAAAAAGTTTGTCAATTATAAATTCGACGGAAAGAGTAGCCGAAACGCTTATTTCGGTGGTAAAATAGTGAATTTTATATATAATTTTAAGTAATGTCTTGTGTATTTTAAGATTTAATTTAAATTTATTTAATAAATTTTTAAATATCAAGCAATAAATTCTCAAAAAGAAATAACTAACTATTTAGGGGTTTAAGTGTGAATACGAAGGAATTAGCTGAATTAAGAGCAATCATTCCAGAAATGAAACGAGTCAAACATATCCATTTTGTTGGTATTGGTGGCGCGGGCATGGGAGGGATTGCTGAAGTTTTAGCTAATGAAGGATATCAAATTAGCGGTTCAGATATTGTGGAAAATCCTGTAACTCAGCATTTAGAAACACTAGGCGCTAAAATTGTCATTGGTCATGCTGCTGAAAATGTCTTGAGTGCTAGTGTTGTGGTTATCTCTTCGGCGATTTCTCAAGATAATATAGAGGTTATTGCAGCTAGAGAGGCTCGAATACCTGTGATTCAAAGAGCTGAAATGTTAGCTGAGTTAATGCGTTTCCGATATGGTATTGCTATCGCTGGTACCCATGGTAAAACAACCACTACAGCGATGGTTACTTCTATATATGCTGAAGCTAAACTTGATCCAACTTTTGTTAATGGCGGATTAGTAAAAGCTGCAGGAACACATGCTAGATTAGGTAGTAGCCGTTATTTTATTGCTGAAGCGGATGAAAGTGATGCTTCTTTTTTACATTTACAACCTATGGTCTCTATAGTCACTAATATTGAACCAGACCATATGGATACTTATCAAGGAAGTGTGGAAAATCTCAAGCAAACCTTTATCTCTTTTTTACGCAATCTTCCTTTTTATGGTTTAGCTGTTATGTGTTATGACGATGCGATTAATCGCGAATTATTACCGGTTGTTGGTCGTAAAATTATCACCTATGGTTTTAGCGAAGAAGCAGATGTTGTGATTAAAAATTATCGTCAAGAAAGAGGGGTTAGCTATTATACAGTTTGCCGTCCAGATAGAGATGATTTACAAATTGAATTAAATGCGCCAGGTAAACATAATGCTTTAAATTCAGCTGCGGCGATTATTGCGGCAACTGAGGATGGTATTGATGATGATTCAATTATACGTGCGCTAGCTAAATTTGCTGGTACGAGTCGACGTTTTGATCTATTAGGTATTTTTCCTTACGGAAATGATAAAGATATAATGATGGTTGATGATTATGGTCATCACCCTAGTGAAGTTAATGCAACAATTCAAGCGGCTAGAAACGGTTGGCCAGATCGGCGCTTAGTTATGTTATTTCAACCGCATAGATATACGCGAACTCGGGATTTATTTGATGATTTTGCTCAGGTACTTTCCCAAGTTGATGCATTAGTCATGTTAGATGTTTATTCTGCTGGAGAACAACCTATTGCAGGAGCAGATAGTCGTTCACTTTGTCGTACAATTCGTAATCGAGGAAAAGTGGATCCAATTTATGTTTCAGATTTAGATCTTGTACCGGAAATTATGAAAGAAATATTACAAGGTGGAGATTTATTATTAACACAAGGTGCTGGTAGTGTTGGTCGGATAGCCCGTCAATTAGCTAGTAGCCAATTATTTTCAAAAGGGGTTTTATAATAATGGTTGATAAAGTTGCTGTATTGTATGGTGGAACCTCTGCTGAACGTGAAGTATCACTAAAATCAGGACAAGCTGTTCTAGCAGGATTAAAAGAAAATGGTATTGATGCCCAGCTGGTTGATACAAAAGAGTATTGTATAACTAATTTAAAACAAGATGGCTTTTCAAAAGCGTTTGTTATTTTGCATGGTCGAGGTGGTGAAGATGGTATTACCCAAGCTATTTTAACTTATCAAAATATTCCTTATACCGGAAGCGATGTTTTATCATCAGCATTAACTATGGATAAGTTAAAAACCAAATTAGTTTGGAAATCACTTGGTTTACCTGTTGCTGATTATGTAATGGTTGATAAATCACAATCAATTGAAATTGATAATATTGTTAAACAACTTGGCTTACCATTATTTGTTAAACCTAGTCATGAAGGTTCAAGTGTCGGTATGTCAAGAGTTAACCAAGCAGATGAATTAAAAGCAGCTATTGATGTTGCATTTAAATATGATAATACCGTAATGATCGAATCATTTTTAGCTGGTCCAGAGTTTACTGTAGCTATTGTAGGTGAAGAGGTTTTACCTGCAATTTACATTAAACCCGCTACCAATTTTTATGATTATGATGCAAAGTATTTATCAAATAAAACCCAATATTTTTGTCCAAGTGGATTAAGTGATACTAAAGAACAAGAAATTCGTAAATTGGCACTAGATGCTTATAAAGCAGTCGGATGTAGAGGTTGGGGACGAGTTGATATTATGTTTGATGAAAATGAAAAACCATATTTACTTGAAGTAAATACTGCCCCAGGTATGACAGATCACAGCTTGGTACCAATGGCAGCAAAAGAATATGGTTGGTCATTTAGTGAATTGGTTAAACGTATTTTACAATTAGCAACCATTTAAATGGTTTTATTTTATGAGAAAAGTTCGACAAGCAGCACATAAAAATGAAAATCAGAGTAGAAGAAAGTTGCTTGTTTTCCGCAATGTAGAACAAATGGTCGGCTTTTTGTTCTTAATTGTAATAGTTGTTGTTTGTGGATGGGTGGTCAATTGTATTAAAGACTGGATGGAAGATCCTGATCAAATGGTATTATCGCAATTGACCTTAAGTGGTGAGTATACTTATACGACAGAGAATGATCTTAGACAAGCAATTCTAGGATTAGGTTTACCAAATACTTATCTTAGACAAGATGTTGATGATATTCAGCAAGAAATAATGCGATACCCTTGGATAAAACAAGCGAGTGTCCGTAAACAGTGGCCCGACAGGTTAATTGTATACATTGAAGAATATAAACCTGCGTTTTACTGGAATGATTTATATTTACTTGATAAAAATGGCAGTACTTTTAGTGTGCCATTAGATCGTTTGAAAGATTTATCATTGCCTAGACTTTACAGTCCTGAAGGCAAAGCCAAATCAATGTTAGAAACTTATTTTAGATTAGAGGAGATCTCTAAAAAATCGGCTAACAATAAGTCTACTTTGACAATTCAGGCGGCAATATCTGATGGGCGTAATGCATGGCAACTAATGGTAAGACAATGTAAAGTTGATTTGTGTTCTGAAAATGAGGAAATAAAATTGATATTAGGTAGTGAAAAAATAGAACAACGTTATCAACAATTTATCAAATTATTTCCAGAAATTCAGTCAAGAATACCCGATGGTGAAAAAATAACGGCTGCTGATTTACGTTATGAAAATGGTATTTCAGTGCAACGAGAAAAAATATCTCAATAAGGAATAAACAAAGGCTGAAGTATGAAAGCAACAGAGAAAAAATTGGTTGTTGGACTTGAAGTTGGCACCTCGAAAGTTCTTGCCCTTGTCGGTGAAGTTCTTCCTGATGGTATTGTCAATATTATTGGTGTTGGCCATTGTCCATCAAAAGGCGTTGATAAAGGTGGTGTGAACGATCTTGAGTCAGTGATTAAATCAATTCAACGAGCCGTTGATCAAGCTGAATTAATGGCTGATTGCCAAATATCTTCTGTTTATTTAAGCCTGTCAGGTAAACATATCCGTTGTCAAAATGAAATTGGTATGGTGCCAATTGCAGATGAAGAAGTAACAGCAGAAGATGTTGAAAACGTTGTTCATACCGCTAAATCTGTGCGTATTTTAGATGAACACAGAATTTTACATGTTATTGCTCAAGAGTATTCTATAGATTTACAAGAAGGTATTAAAAACCCAATTGGATTATCTGGTGTAAGAATGAAAGCTAAAGTTCATTTAGTCACCTGCCATAATGATATGGCGAGAAATATAGTTAAAGCAGTAGAGCGCTGTGGATTAAAAGTTGATCAGCTTATTTTCTCCGGCTTGGCATCAAGTTATGCTGTATTAACTGATGATGAAAAAGAGTTGGGTGTGTGTGTCATAGATATTGGTGGCGGAACAATGGACGTCACAGTTTATACAGGTGGTGCATTACGTCATTCTGTGGTTATTCCTTATGCGGGTAATGTGGTTACTAGTGATATTGCTTACGCATTCGGTGCACCACCAATGGATGCAGAAAATATTAAAATTCGTTATGGCTGTGCTGTTGGTTCACTAGTAGGTAAAGATGAAGTTATTGATGTTCCAAGTGTAGGTGGGCGTCCGTCTCGTTCATTACAACGACAAACATTAGCTGATGTGATTGAACCTCGTTATTCAGAACTTTTATCACTAGTTCAAAAAGAGCTACTAGTATTACAGGACGAGCTCAAAAGACAAAATGTTAAATATCAATTGGCAGCAGGAATTGTTTTAACAGGCGGTGCTGCCCAAATAAAGGGTATGGTTGAATGTGCTGAAAAAGTATTTCAAAATCAAGTGCGTATTGGACAACCTTTAAATATTTCAGGATTAACTGATTATGTACAAAAACCATATTGTTCAACAACTGTAGGGTTATTGCATTATGGTAAACAAAGTTTATTACATGATGATGCTAAAGACGGCAATAAATCATCATTAAAAGGGATAGCTAAACGTTTGACCGGTTGGTTCAAAAAAGAATTTTAGCTAATATATTTAATAACTTCGTAGACATTGTAGCTGGTTATCTGTACAATGTTCTTAGATCGTAAATTTGGAGATAAGTTATGTTTGAGCCTATGGTTGCGGATGATGAGCCAGCAGCTGTCATTAAAGTTATTGGTGTCGGTGGCGGCGGCGGTAATGCTGTTGAGCATATGATTGCTGAACATATTGAAGGCGTTGAGTTTTTTGCAGCAAATACTGATGCACAAGCATTGAAAAGAATAAAAGTTGGTCAAACTATCCAAATCGGAAATAATGTTACCAAGGGACTTGGTGCTGGTGCTAATCCAGAGGTTGGCAGAAATTCAGCTGAAGAGGATCGTGATGTTATTCGTAGTGCGATTGAAGGTGCCGATATGGTCTTCATTGCAGCCGGCATGGGTGGCGGAACAGGTACTGGTGCTGCACCGGTTGTTGCTGAAATTGCAAAAGAATTAGGTATTTTAACCGTTGCTGTTGTTACAAAACCTTTTGGATTTGAAGGTAAAAAACGAATGGCTTTTGCTGAGCAAGGAATTGCTGAGTTAGCTAAACATGTAGATTCACTTATCACAATTCCAAATGATAAATTATTAAAAGTTTTAGGTCGTGGTGTTAAATTATTAGATGCTTTCGCAGCTGCAAATGGAGTATTAAAAGGTGCTGTGCAAGGTATTGCAGAACTAATTACTAAACCAGGTCACATCAACGTTGACTTTGCTGACGTTAGAACTGTAATGTCTGAAATGGGCTATGCAATGATGGGTTCTGGCCGTGCAACTGGTGATAATCGAGCAGAAGAAGCTGCTGAAATGGCGATTTCAAGTCCTTTACTTGAGGATATTGATTTGTCAGGTGCTCGTGGTGTATTAGTTAATGTGACTGCTGGACTTGACCTTGGCCTTGAAGAATTCGAAACAGTAGGTAGTACCGTAAGGGCTTTTGCTTCCGATAATGCTACTGTTGTTGTTGGTACGACTTTTGATCCAGATATGTCTGATGAGATTAGAGTGACTGTGGTTGCAACAGGTATTGGTATGGATAAACGTCCAGAAGTAAAAATAACTAAGCCAGCTAATCATCACGCTTCATTGTTTGGTCAATCTGGCCATTTGCCTTTACAACAAGAAGAAGTATCAATATCTAAGGTTGTAAATGAACCTGATGCGTCCCCTCTAGAGGAACGTAAAATTTTAGATATTCCTGCGTTTATTCGTAAGCAGGCAAATTAGTATTGAACTTATTTGATTTATTATTGTCTAATAGCATAGAAACAAACCAAAAAAAGTAGGTGCGAAGTGAAACAAAGAACATTAAAAAAGACAATTCAAGCAACTGGTGTCGGTTTACATACTGGCAAAAAAGTTACTTTGACATTACGTCCTGCACCGGAAAACACGGGTGTTATTTATCGTCGTACAGACTTAAATCCGTATGTTGATTTCCCTGTGGATGCAAAATCAGTGCGAGATACTATGCTTTGTACCTGTTTGGTTAATGAAGATAATGTTCGTATTTCAACTGTTGAACATATTAATTCAGCATTAGCCGGACTTGGTATTGATAATATTATTATTGAAGTAAATGCTCCGGAAATTCCAATTATGGATGGTAGTGCAAGTCCATTTATCTATTTATTACTAGATGCTGGAATTGCTGAACAAAATGCATTGAAAAAGTTCTTACGAGTAAAAGAAACTGTTCGTGTTGAAAATGGTGATAAATGGGCCGAAGTGCGGCCATATAGTGGTTTCCGTTTGGATTTTACTATTGATTTTCGTCATCCAGCTATTGATAGTAGTTCGCAACGTTACCAGCTAGATTTTTCTTCTGAATCTTTTATTCGCCAAATTAGCCGTGCAAGAACTTTTGGCTTTATGCGAGATATCGAAGCTCTACAATCTAAAGGATTATGTTTAGGTGGTAGTTTAGATTGTGCGATTGTTGTTGACGATTATAAAGTTCTTAATGATGACGGTCTTCGTTTTGAAGACGAATTTGTACGCCATAAGATGCTTGATACTATTGGTGACTTATATATGAGTGGCCACAATATGATTGGTGAGGTCGTTTGCTATAAATCAGGTCATGCATTGAATAACCAACTATTGCAAGCTTTATTGGCGAAGCAAGATGCTTGGGAATATGTTACATTTACTGAAGAACAAAGTGTTCCTGTTGCTTTAGGTACTAGACAACTTGTTCTAGCATAAGTCCTTAAACGAAGAATAACTGCTTTATTAACGCTTCCGAATTGGAAGCGTTTTTTATTTTTATAATTATGAGATATTAACATGAATAATAGCCATTTCTTTGCTCATTTATCACGTTTGAAATTAATTAATCGCTGGCCTTTAATGCGTAATGTGAGAACAGAGAATGTATCTGAGCATAGTCTACAAGTTGCTTTTGTTGCACATGCTTTAGCAATCATTAAGAATAAAAGATTTAATGGCAATGTTAATCCTGAGCGAATCGCATTATTAGCGATGTACCATGATGCATCAGAAGTATTGACTGGTGACTTACCGACACCGACTAAATATTATAATCCGCAAATTACATCTGAATATAAAAAAATTGAAAAAATAGCTCAAAATAAACTTATTAATATGTTGCCTAAAGAGTTGCAAGAAGATTTTAGATCATTAATTGATGATGATTATTATGATGAGTCTGAAAAGAGTATCGTAAAACAAGCCGATGCTTTGTGTGCATACCTTAAAACCATCGAAGAGCTTAGTGCCGGCAATAATGAATTTAAGTTAGCTGAACAACGTCTGAAAAAAACATTATCTGAACGAAATAGCCCTGAAATGGGTTACTTTTTAGATATATTTGTGCCAAGTTTTAGTTTATCTTTAGATGAAATCACTATGGATAAATAGTTTTATTTATTTTGTTAATAACTAACTCATTAAACGATAAAATAAAAAATTAAAGTGCATCGTATCTATTTTTGATAAATATAACGTTTTACTGGGCGACCAATTGGTAAGTAAGTCAAATGACTTTCTATTTCACCCAGCTCTTCTAAGTAATCCAGATATTTCTTCACTGATATTCGAGACAGTGATATTAATTCAACAATATCACTCATTGAAAAATCTTGCTGATAATTAGCGATCACCTCTCGTACTGATTGTAATGTTTGTGAATCAATACCTTTGGGTAACCTAGTTGAGGGATTAACGTGTTTGGTAAAAATCCGATCATCTAATTGATCTTGATTTAGTATTTCCGATGATGATAACAACCTAACTCGTTCTTGGTAGGAGACTAAGGCTGTGCGAAATCGTTGAAAAGTAAATGGTTTAACAATGTAATCAATGACGCCTAAACGTAATGCTGTCTGAATGTCGTTGGTATTACATGCTGCAGTTACCATTATGATATCTATTTTTGGATAACTGATACGAATGTATTTTAGTAGTTCAAGTCCATTTAATTTTGGCATAAATACGTCAAGTAGCAACAGGTCAATATGGTTATCATGAAGAAAATGTAGTGCTTGTTCTCCATTATTAATAACTGACGCTAAATTGAAACCAGGTAACATCTGTAAATATTTTTTATTTAACTGAGCCACCATAGGATCATCTTCAACGATTAAAACTTCTATCATTTGTTTATTTATTCCTATATATCTCTTTTAGTGGTAATAGTACTTTAAAACAAGTCCCTTTTTTATTATTAAGATCACATAATTGTATATGTCCATCTAATTCGTCAATACTAGCTAATACTAAATAGAGTCCAAATCCACGGTTATCACCTTTAGTGGAATAGCCTTTTTGAAAAATGTATTGAATATCTTTTTCTGAAATACCCCCTCCATTGTCATTAATTTCTATTTCAAAATTAATGTTATCTATAACTAAACTTACTTTTATTTGTTTATCATCTAAAAACTGTACAGCATCCAATCCATTATCAATTAAATTACCAAGTATTGTGACTAAACTATGTATAACAGATGTGTCTGTTATTGGTGCTAAAATACCGTCAATATTAAACTCTAACGTAACATTTAATTCACGCGCTCGACTAAACTTACTATTTAAAAAACCGGCAATGATTGGATCTTTTATATTTTGACTAACTAGTTTAGATTCAGCTTGTTGATTGCCGATAATTTGCTCAAGGTAATCCATTAATTCTTGTTTATTATCATTGAAAGCTAAACCATAAATAACATGTAGTTTGTTATTGAATTCATGTGATTGTGAACGTAGGGCGTCGGCATATCGATTTACTCCGGTTAAATTTTCTGCTAATTTGCGAACCTCTGTCATATCTCTAAATGAGGCAATTGCTCCGACTAAAGCATCATTAACAAATAAAGGTGTTCGGTTGGTGAGTATTACCACTCCATTGATATTTTGTTCACAATCATATTCAGCATTACCACTCATCATCACTTCATGTAGACGAGTATTAGGAATGAAATTGTTAATAGGTAAACCAATAATATTCTCTTTGTTATTATCTATACGCAAAATTCTGATTGCTTCATCATTGATTTGGGTTATTAAACCATTTCTATTGATAACGACAATTCCTTCTTTTACAGTTCGAATAATCGCATTTCGTTCTGCAAATAATTGCGCCATTTGAATTGGTTCAAGGCCATATAGAATTTTCTTTATATTATGAGATAGTAAGTAGGCCAAAATAATGGCGATAGTTAACGAGGCGAATAAAGATAACCAAATCGGTTGGCTTGTTCTTGATGCTAAATGATTAATTTTCTGCAACGTTTGGCCAACCAAAACAGCACCAATTTGTTGATGTTTATCATTCATGATTGGTTTAAATGCTCGAACAGAATCTCCTAACGTACCCTTTGCGATTGAAGTATAGGACTCACCATTTAACGCTCGTTGTTCATCCCCTCCGACTATAGTTTGACCGATTTTACTTTTATCCGGATGTGAGTATCTAACACCTTGCATATTGAATATAACAATGAAATCAGTCTGAGTAAGTGTTCTAGCTTGTTCAGTAGTTGTCTGAATGGCGGTGATATTTTGTGAAGTAGGATTTTGTATTTCGTCAATGATATTTTGGGATGTTGAGATAATATTGGCAATATTTTCTACACGTTGTCGAGAATTAATAAGATATTCGTTATTGACGACATGAATGATATAAATATTTTGTGCAATAACTGATAGTATAAAAACCAAACAAATTAAGCTTATTAACTTAACTTTTAATGGTAATTTGTTAAATAGGTATCTCATTATTATCTAATATATGAAAAATAAACTTTTAACTATATTAACTGATTAACATGTAAAACCTACTGATAAATTTATTATTAGTAGGTTTTGGATTAATCTAATTTATGCTCAAGTTATCATTACAGTTTTGCAGCATTTTTGACACTTTCGGCAACAACTTTCGCTACATTGGGTTCGAAAGCGTTAGGTAATATGCAATCAACTGAAAGTTTTTCTGGTGTAATTATATTAGCTAATCCTTTGGCTGCAGCAAGTTGCATTGCTAATGTAATATTTTTTGCTCTAGCATCTAAGGCTCCTCTAAATATACCTGGGAATGCTAGCACATTATTGATTTGATTTGGATAATCACTACGGCCAGTTCCAACAATATAAGCACCTGCAGCTTTGGCTTCTTCAGGGAATATTTCTGGTGTTGGATTTGCCATAGCAAAAATAATCGATTTTTCGGCCATCGTTTTAACCCATTCAGCTTTTAATACTCCCGGTGCCGATACACCAATAAATACATCAGCACCTTTAACAGCATCTTCTAATGTACCTTTTTGTTTAGATTTATTGGTTCTTTTCGCCATTGCTAAATGATGTGGTGGTAACGAAGTGTCATCTTCAGATAATATCCCAATTTTATCGACAATTTTAAGAGCTGTGACGCCGGCTGCTAATAGCATATCGGCGATAGCTAAACCAGCAGCTCCTCCGCCATTAATCACAACTTTAGCTGATTCTATCGATTTACCAGCAACTTTTAAGGCATTATATAGCGCTGCTAATACTACAATTGCTGTTCCATGCTGATCATCATGGAACACTGGAATATCTAGAATTTCTTGTAATCTTTTTTCAATTTCAAAACATCTTGGAGCACTAATATCTTCAAGATTTATTCCACCAAATGAAGGAGCCAAAGCAGCAATATGTTTCACTAGCTCATCTGCATCTTGAGTATTAATTGATAGCGGTATTGCATCAACATTAGCAAATTGTTTGAATAAAATTGCTTTGCCTTCCATTACTGGAATAGCCGCTTCTGGTCCAATGTTTCCTAAACCTAATACAGCAGAACCATCAGTAATAACGGCAACTAAATTACGTTTACTCGTATATTCATAAACTGATTCAGGATTTTTAGCTATTTCAGTGCACACCGCAGCAACGCCAGGTGTATAAGCAACACTAAGATCTGCCATTGAATTAACCGGCACTTTCGAATGAGTTTCAAATTTACCGTGCATTTGTTTACTGATTGCTAACGCTTTTTCTTGTACTGTTGTCATAGTGCTTACCTTTTCAAATATTTAATCTATGTTTGGATATTTTGTGATACTAAGTCAATGTTTATCTCAAACGGTTTATCAATAGGTTAATTGATACTTTTTTGTATAAAATTACATATGCAAATAACGCATTAGTGCTGTGGTACTTATCACCATTAAAGCCCCGCCTAATCGTGTTGCAACTTGGGCAAAAGGCATTAAATTCATTCTATTAGCAGTTGAAAGTATCGCTACGTCACCAGTTCCCCCCATACCACTTTGGCAAGATGAAATAATGGATGCCTCAACAGGATACATTTTTAAGAAGAAGCTACAGACAAATCCAGTCATCGAAACGGTGAAAACAATAGCGATAATGGTAATAAAATATGGGATAGTTAATACTTTAACCACACTTTCTAAATCGATGTAAAGCAGACCTAAACCAGCCATTAATGGGAAGGTAAAATTACCGGAAATAAATTTGTACCATTGCTGGCTACCGCGTTCGACACTCGCTGGTAATAGACGGAAATATTTAACCGCAGCGGTTGCAATAATCATTAAAACCGGACCAGGAAAATGAGTTACTTTTTCTAAAATCATGCCGAAAATAAATAGCGTTGCTAAAATCATTACTGCACCACTCATTGCTCTAGCATCAAGCGGTGTTTTGTCATCTTTTAGCGCTTCAGATAAGCCATCAAACTCAATTTTTACTAACTGACCATGACCACTCAAGTGAGGTTTAACTTCACCAATTCGGCTCATAACGGCTGTAAAGGTAATTGCAAAAAAGTTACCAACTACTGTAGCAGGAATTAATGCACTAACGAAAGTATTATAATCTTGATTAAGGATGTTGCTATAAGCATTGGAGAGCTGTAAAACACCTTCACCGATTCCTCCCGCCATTACCGGTGATACAGTATAAAAGAAGGCGTGTTCCCAATCATCTCCAAAAGCGACTGCAACAGAGACTCCAACCAGTGCAGCTAGGCACATTCCTAATAACATAGGTATCATCATTCGAATAAAGCCTTGAACTAGAATGACTCGATGCATACCAAGAATACTACCGCACACTAAACTGGCGATATAAAAGAGTAAAAAGTTAGAATCCTTCATTAGCATTTTGGCTGCTGATAAGGTATTTTCATCAAAAACATGGTAGTAATTCAATAATGAAGGAACAATAAGTGATAATATTGCAGGGGCGCCAAATTTTTTGAAAAATGGAATATTCTGCCCGAGAGTTCCTAAAAACCAACCTAAAGGTAATATTACAGCAAAACCACCAATTAGGGTTTTAGGTAGCATATCTAATTGGGCAGCAATAATAACGATAATGGAACAAATTAGAAATAGGGGAAGGGGGAGTGAACCTATATACATTTTGTTTTCTTTTATATCTTGGAGCATGCTCATAACTAAACCTCTTTATGTTTTTTTATAGTACATATGCAGTATAGTTATGCAGTTAGAAATCAAAAGAATAAGAAAGTTATCTAACTAATTT
>NZ_NASN01000023.1:0-35574 GCF_002142015.1 Gilliamella sp. A7 | reverse complement strand
ATAAAATAACAAGCGCTATTAGCATTTAAATCAGAAAGGTCAATATTATTTGGTACAAAGAATTTTGTTTTCTCTATTTCTTTTTGCATAAATGGGCTAATAAATTTTTGAAATTGATTAATTAAAAATCCATTACCCTCTATTTTTGAATAAAGTGATCGTTTTAAAAAATTTTTATTTGTTTGCGTGCCATCTTTATTCTCATTATTTTTATGGATTTCAATGGAATTGTTTTTATAACCAACAAAACGGCTTGGTCCAAAAAATAGCCTATTGCCAATTTTTTCAACAACAAACCATTTCCCATAATTATAAAGATCTAAAACGTCAGTTTTGTTATTGCCACTAATCAAACTATGATAAAGGGTTAAAATATTTTTGATAACATCACTTCTTTTTTCAACTAATTCTTCTTGCATAGCATCTGGTCTTCAACAGTTAGGAAACAATATCGAAATTTATATAATTTTATATATGATTAAATAAGGATAAGATTGTTTATTAGCAAAGGCAATATTTTTGTGTTGTTAATATAAGTTTGTATCTTGAAAGGAGTTAGACACCATATATAGGATGTAAATTATTAGTAAATTTAGATAGGCTATACTAATTCGTACCAGTGTTATAACGTTATTTTTATGATAAATTAAAAATAAAAAGTTGATTTGTCTTGAACAATAATTTATTTGCATTGTTAACCACAGCATTAAAAATGAGACTGTATTTATTTTTTTATTCTAAATAAAGAAAAATATAAATAAAAAAACATGATAGAGAGTATACCAAAAGTAATACCTCATAATTTTAGATAGGTAGAAATATTCTCTAAAGAAGACCTATTTATTTCTAATAACCTTAAAGAATATGCCACCCCTATAATAATTCCTTCATTTTGAAAAAGTCTTAACAAACTTCCAATGGTGGATTGTTTATCTTTTTTTTTGAGCCATTGCTATCTGAATTAATGAACTTTGAAACAGTCCTTCACCTAAACCATAGCTCATAGTAGCTATAACATAATTAAAGACTGAAATATTAAAACTTATAAATAAAAGTAAGGCGAAAGCAAATAGCATAAACGGTAAAGCATAAATTAGTATTATTTTATTACCACTTGAATTTATGATTTTTTGGGCAAAGACATTTAACTGTTTCTTATTTATTATTTAAGGGTTGTTCTTCCTAATCATATAACTAAAAATTACTGATAGTAAATGTATCTTCCTGATGCTTAATGAATAACAAAATAGGCTTTAAGCCTTGTATTTGTTAGTTTTGGTGTGCTTTGCAGGGTTTAAAAGAATGTTTCTGTTTATTGATTTGGTGTGTGGGCGGGACTTGAAAAGCACTGTTTAAATCATTTTTCATAAAGCATTGTGTTTGTTTCTTCTGTTTGCCGTACCCCCATTTGTACCCCCAAAATAAAAACTGACCCCCAATATTAGGTATTTTAATCTTGCCAAATTGAAAGGTTAAAAATTGGTTTTAGAATTTTGACGGTGTAAAAATTTATCTAGGTGAGCGGTATCCGTTAATTATGTTTTAGATTTTTTATACCTCCCCCCCATAAAAATAAAATTTTATAAAAAAGTATGCACGGTGTTCACTACCTGCTTGAAGCCTTATTATAAAAGGGTTTGAGCGGTGAACACTTAATGATTTACTATTCACAAGTGTACACTTAAAGTGTTCACCACAAGATAAATAATGGATTAATTTAGATCTAGCTATATATGTTTAGCTAAATATTCCACCATTTCTTTATTATTTAAAAAAGCATAAAATCTTTTTGCTAAGGCTTTTATTCTTGTATATCGTTTTGCTTCACTAAGTTGTTTTTCGGCACAATAACAATTAAGACCATCATACATATCAAAGTAATCATAATAGATAAAAAGCCAATAGTGCTTTATTCGATGAAAATATCTGTTTCCAAATTCTATATATTTAAATACAAAACTATGAAGAAGATCGCCAATATCTTTTAAACTATTACATATCATAATTTTTTGGCTAAAAAGTCTCATGAAAACTAAACAGCTATAATTAATGCTTGGTATAGAAATATTTTTTTCGGAAAGATATCTTTTTAAGTACGTCATAACCTCATCGCTATCTATTTTTTTATCAAGTCCCAAAGAAGCAATAATCAATAGTATTTCTGAATCATCACCTTGCATAACTTGTTTTTCAGCCCAATCAATTATTAGGCCACTAGAATAAAAATATTCTGATGGTGAACCATAATATTGATTAAATCTATAAAGCGATAAAATTTCATCGAGAGATAAATTGCTCAATTTTAAAACCTTTTATTTATAAGAAAATACCCATTTAATGTATCTTATCTTACATAAGCGAACAACAAAAAACCGCCCAAATTAGGCGGTTCATAGGTTAACAAATATTAACTACGAGCTAGTTCTTCGGCTTTGGGTAGCCAATCTTGACTAGTATTGATATTAAGCTCTACGTTGGTCCTCATCCCTTTATTTGCTCTTTTACGCATGTAGTCTTTACCGTTTTCTTTCATTGCATAATTAAGCGATGTGCCAAATTGCGTTAGTGATAGCGGATTGTTTAAACCTGTATTGCGGATGTATTCAATATAAGCATGATATAAATATTTTCGGGGGTTAAAGGGCATTATTCCCATATTGCCAATAAACATACCATTGGGATAATCAAGCGCATCAAGATAACTACAAAAATCTACCAAGTGGTCGGATTCGCGTTTAATCGCCGTCGCTTCGTCTGATTGTTGTTGCTGGTATAGTCTTTCTTTAGCTTCTGCTGGACTGGTAAACTCATTTAATAGCAACCTCACAATTGAGGGGAGTTCTTGCTCTATTTTGCTAACCAGATTTAAATCTCGTTCTTTTTCAGGGATGACCTCGCCAAAGTGAAATATTACCCTGCGCCTTGATATACCGCCATTGCGCTCATTAAATCGCATGGCTTCGTTGTTGATTACTAACACTACCGCAGGGATTTTACAAGAATAGGGTTGCTTGTGTTTTGGGTCTATTGCGACTTCATCACCGCCAGTAATTGCTTTTAATCCTGCGCCACTGCCCATATAACGCGGTTGGTCTGGTAAAATGATAAGAGAGTAACCAACTACTAAGGCCCTATCTCTTGCCTTTTCCAGTGATTCCATTGTGCCTATAACAGTGTTATTCTTGCCCGATAACATAGTTGCGATTTCAGCAAATACACTTTTACCGCTACCGCCTGCGCCCGTAACTTCTAAGAATAATTGCCAGTCATAACGATTAGCTAATATCATATAAAGTCCAGCTAGTATGTTCTTAGCCTTATCTTGATTGCCTGATGCTCTCTTTAACCACTTAGTGAAGTTTGGCGCGTGAGTTTCGAAAGATTCATTTTCTTTGGCAGGGTAGTAATCAATATCATTACTGACTAATAACCAATCTTGCTTATTGTGAGGTCTAAAGGTTTGGCTTTTTAGCTCATATACGCCATTTTTAAAGCAGATTAAATCTTTCTGAGGTGTTCCCATTATAGGCAGTGATAACCTGAGCGATTCAACCGCTGAGCTAATTCGCATAGGGTTAAATGGCTCACCTGATTGATTAAATAAATCGGCTAATGTCCGCAGCTTGATAGTGATAAATTTCATCAGTAGTTAAATTAATGGCGAGATTATTGTGATAATGCTCATTTAACAATTCGGCGCGCTGACTAGATGCCATTTGCGATAAATTCATGTTTTGAGTTTCAAGCTTTCTCAAGTTGTTAGTATTTGTTAAGGTTTGAATGTTAATTTTTGATAAGTTTTTATCGAATAAAACTGAAGTTTTCTGAAGTCCAAACTGTTGTCTATAATCATCAAAATCACATTTATAATCTGTATCGGGGATTGTGTAATAACCGTTAATCGCAGTAGCCGCTTCTATCGCTTTTTCTTTACCCGTGTTTTTATGACTACCTATATCATTATCACCAGCAATGATAATATTTGCGGTAGAATTAACCTCACGGACAGCTTTAGCCACATGAATAAGATTACCTGCATCAATAGCTGATATCACCAGTGACCGATGGCGGAATTCCGCTATCGATACACCTGTAGCTAATCCCTCACAAATAATAATCTCGGTAGCTGTGAGTAATTCTTTGCTTACCTCGTCAGGTCTGCCCAATTTTGGGCTAACCCATATAAAAGCACCTTTCTTATTTGAGCCTCTCATTAAGCGCTTATTTCCGTTTGGCTCGATAAATTGACCGCCTGTATATTCACTGTTGATATTAATCAAAGGGACAAAGATACGGCCATCATCTAGCAAGGTTAAATCGAACGTTAACCCTTTTTCAGTGAGGTAATCCGATTGACCTAATATTGCTTTAGATAGCAAATAATTAACCTTTTTACATACAGGATTTTCTGGTATGTTGTCTTGTAGGTCGGATTTCAAATCCGAGCTTGTGGAGGTGTTCCTTAAATTTAAGTATTCGGCTACTTTATTGCTCGCCTCTTTCGCGTCACAATGATAATAGTTTTTAATAAGTTCTAAGCCGTCACCGCTACCGCATTGATTGCAGATATAAGTACCGCGCCCATTTTTATTATCAAATCTAAATCTATCTTTACCACCACAGACAGGGCAGGGGCAATGTTTGCCATTACCCACATCAATACCTAATGAACTAAAGATTGATTGCCATTTACCTACCGCTTGGGTGGTAATTTCATTTATTTTCATTACCGCCCCCTTAATGGATTGTCCCGTTAGATTCAGCTTTGATATCTTCGACTAAATCAATAAACAATGTTGAAAGTAATTCTTGTCCTAATGAGGTTAATGCTAAAGGGGCATCTGTACTTTCTATGTACATGTCTTTCAACATTCCATAAGTGCGATTTAATCCCTCACTTTCACCAAAATCCTCAATCAAGCATTGCTTAAGATTGATATCTAAACCTAAGACAATTAAGTCTTTGTTAATATCAATCTTAGTGCCTTCATGAATAAATACCTGACTATCATTTTTGTTAATCTGCTCAATTAAAAACAAACCCGCTACTATCGCCATAGTTGAATCAACGATGATATGGTGGATTGCGGTTATTTTATTGTTATTATTCATTATCTTTAACTTCCTTATGATTAAGTTTATCGTCAAGTAAATTAATTTGATTGGAAGCAAAGCAAACAATGTTTTTTAATTGTGCTAACAAGTAACCAATGTCGCGTGTATCGTCTTTAAATTGTTGTTCCTCATATTCTTCACATTCAGAAGCCCAAAATAGCAAATTACCAATAGCACCGATTCCCCATAGAATTGATTGTCTGAGTTCCTCTAAGTGTGCTTTTGCGTGTAATAAGTTATGTGGTTGGATATCAGCCCGATATAAATTCAAGACGGATAAAAGGTTAGATAGGTCATATTGCCCATTTTTAGGGCATAGGGTATCATTATTATTAGCCATAATCATTACCTCATTTAATGGTTTGGTTAGATCCCTCGATAGTGTTGGTAGCACTTCGGGGGATTGTTTTTTAGCACCACAAAATTTACTTGGTGCATAAACACTATAAAATAAAGTGCATAAACACGTCAATGCTTTTTCTAAACAATTTTTTAATGTATAGTGTTTGAACACTAAATTGATTAGGATTTTTTTACTAATGGCAACGGGATACAAAAATAATAAATCTTTTACCAAGGGAATTCGCTTTCCACACGAGCTAATAGAAAAAATAGATGAGCAATCCCAAAAAGAGAACACCAACTTTTCAGCTTGGGTTATTTCTGCTTGTCGAGAAAAACTCACCAAACCAAATAAGAAATAATTTACTAGCTTAATACCACTTTTTGGTGGTATTTGTTTTCTTGGTTTCCTTTTTATGGACTGACAAAACTTAGTTATTAGTATTCTGCTTTCCCTTTTTATGGACATGCAAAACCATTTTTTAAAATTCAACCTCATGCAATGAGTTTTCCGATGCATACGCGCGCGCGTAGTGATATCAATAAAATCTTTCCTAAGGTGTCGGAAAATTGCACCGTAACGCTTCACAGGGCGATTATTTAAGGATTGGGTATACATCTGTATTGCTAGGTTGTTATATAAGCTTGTAGTCATGATTTAGCCCTCTAACGTGTCCTTAAATTATTAATCGTTTTATTAGTGGCGATTAAGTCAAATTTGGATTGCGCCAATTCAATATCATTATTTTTAATACTTAAATCTGTCATTTTTCATCTCTCTTAACGTGTCAGAAAATTCCCCCTTTTAGCTAAATTTAGGCAAGGGGAAACCGTAACGAATTTTTTCGCTTTGCTTTAAAATCAATTAGTTAATTTGGTGTTTTAGCTAGACACTTATCGCGAGATTGGCTATCATTGGAAGCGTCATTATTCCAGTGTTAGCCCTTTATCATTTCGCGATATAAAGGGTTTTGCTTTATCACTAGTAAGCCACCTCTCGACGTTCTACTCTACGAGATTCAAGCCAAGAGTAAATTTCATCAGCGCGATACCCAACGCGACGCAAGCCGATTCTGATTTTTTGGGGAAAGGTTTTATCTTTCTTTTCTAGCGTATAAAGACTAGTGTCAGATTTGAAGTGAAGTAAATTTTTAACTTCTCTTCTGGATAGGATTGCATTTGTCATTTGTTACCTCGTTATAAAAGTTATTAAAACAAGGTAACTGTAGCATTATGGTATAATTAAAATAGGTGGGTTAATTTTTTAATAGTAGTAACTTAATCTCTTGGTTTGGCTGCTTTTATTTGTGTGTCGGTTAATGGTAGAGTTTTTCTTGCCATAATGATTTTAGGTATACGGGTTTTAGGTATATTGTGTTCGTATACCTAAGCATATACCTAAAAATTCTGGCTGTAAATGTATCTTACTGGTGCTTAATGAATAACAAAATAGGCTTTAAGCCTTGTATTTGTTAGTTTTGATGTGTTTTAAAGGATTTAAAAGAATGTTAATGAATATTGAATTGGTGCCGTGGGCGGGACTTGAACCCGCATGCCCTTAGAGCACTACCCCCTCAAGATAGCGTGTCTACCAATTTCACCACCACGGCGCCGTTTTTATTCTGGAATATCTGATGTAGGGTTGATATTCTGCGGTTGAATAACTGGATCGACGGTTGGAATCACTTTCCCATTGCCGTTAGTGCCTTCAGTACTTTGTTGTGTAGTTGCTGGTGCACCATCTCCAATATTTTTAAACTCATCACTTGAAATTGTGGTTTTTAAGCTGCCAAGATTCGATAAAATAATGCTAACCACAAAAAACAACACACCAAGTATTGTTGTTGTGCGAGTTAAAAAATTACCACTTCCTGATGAACCAAATAAAGTTGCGGAAGCGCCTGCACCAAAAGATGATCCCATGTCGGCACCTTTACCGCGCTGAATTAGCACTAAAACGATTATCGCAAGAGCGATAAATAAATAACCTATAATTAAAAGTTCGTACATTTCAACCTGTCAATTTTTATGTTATAGAACAGAATTTATTGATGCGAAATATTAGCGAAAGAGTGAGCAACAAGCAAGTATATTTTATTATTTTCTGTATTTATCATAATCAATTGTACGTTTTTAAGGGAAAAATCAGTATAATGTCGCCATTTTTATTCTTGGCAAATGCAGTTGTATGAAATTTATAGTTAAACTTTTCCCCGAAATTACCATCAAAAGTGAGTCCGTTCGTTTACGTTTTATTAAAATTCTTACTAGCAATATTCGTAATATTTTAAAAAATGCAATTAATGATGTGGCAGTTATTCGTCATTGGGATTTTATTGAGGTTCGCCCTAAAGTTGAAAATAGTGAAAATCAAATATTAGAACTATTAACAAGAATTCCTGGTATCCATCATATTTTAGTGGTTGAAGAACTTACTTTTACTGATTTACATGATATTTATGAAAAAGCGTTTAATCACTATGCACCTTTAATTGAAAATAAAACATTTTGTGTAAGAGTTAAACGACGAGGTAAGCACGAATTTACCTCAATTGAGGTAGAGCGTTATGTCGGTGGTGGTCTTAATCAACATGTTGCGACCGCCAAAGTCAAATTAACGCGTCCAGATATGACGGTTAATCTTGAAATTGATAAAGATAAACTTCTACTAGTTAAAGAACGACATGCCGGGATAGGTGGTTTTCCAACCGGAACACAAGAAGATGTCATCTCTCTTATTTCTGGTGGGTTTGATTCTGGTGTTTCTAGCTATATGCTGATCAGACGAGGTTGTCGAGTCCATTATTGCTTTTTTAATTTAGGTGGCAAAACCCATGAAATTGGCGTGAAGCAGATGGCTCACTATTTATGGAATAGATTTGGAAGCTCGCATAAGGTTCGTTTTATTGCCATTGACTTTTCAGATGTTGTTGGCGAGATTTTAGAAAAAATAGATGATGGTCAGATGGGGGTTATTTTAAAACGAATGATGATTCGTGCGGCCTCTAAAGTTGCACAGCGTTATAATGTTGAAGCGCTGGTTACCGGCGAAGCGTTAGGACAAGTATCAAGCCAAACTTTAACTAATTTGCGTTTAATCGATAATGTCAGTGATACATTAATTTTACGCCCACTTATCACCCATGACAAAGAAACGATAATTAATCTAGCTCGTCAGATAGGTACTGAAGATATTGCTAAGACTATGCCTGAATTTTGTGGTGTCATATCGAAAAGTCCAACGGTGAAAGCGATTAAAGAAAAAATAGAAGCTGAAGAGCAAAATTTTGATTTTGCTATATTAGATAAGGCTGTTGAAGAAGCTGAAAATATCGATATTCGTGAAATAGCTAAACAGACTAATAATACCATTACTCAGATAGATACCGTTACTACACTAGAAGACAATCACGTAATCATTGATATTCGGGCGCCAGAAGAGCAAGAGGAGCATCCACTGGAAATCGAAAATGTTGAAGTTAAGCTTATACCATTTTATAAATTGGCAACTCAATTTGGTGATTTAGATCAATCAAAGCAATATTTACTTTATTGTGCTAAAGGAGTAATGAGTAAACTACAAGCGCTTTATTTAATCGAGCAAGGTTTTAACAATGTTAAAGTATTTAAACTGTGAATCTTAACAATTATTTACGATATTTTTCTCATATATCTATATAATATTTCCTAAAATATAAAATCTAGTTATCGTCTATTTAATAGATATAAAAATTTAGGATTTTATTACTTATTGAGGATTATAATGAGCAAATTACTTGTAGTTGATGATGATCTAGAAATTGCTTCGTTGTTATGTGAATTATTAGAATTGGAAGGGTTCACTGTTGAAGTTGCAAATAATGGTATTGAAGCGTTAGAAAAGTTTGATGATTCCATCGATCTGGTTTTACTTGATATTATGATGCCAGAAATGAATGGATTAAGTGTTTTGTCTTCACTAAGAAGTAAATTCATCGTCCCTGTTATATTCTTAACAGCTAAAGATAGCGAACTCGATAAAATCAATGGTCTTGAACTTGGCGCAGATGATTATATTCTTAAACCTTTCAATGATCGAGAATTGATTGCTCGAATTAACGCTTTATTGCGTAGAGCTAGATGGGATACTGCCGGTAATGAAATCAATGGAAAACCATTACAATACACTATTGATAAATTAGTAGTAAATACCAAACAGCAATCTGTTTATTTTGATGATAAATACATCGAATTAACCGGTACAGAATTTCAAGTATTACTTAAATTACTTGAAAATAAAGGAGTGACTATTTCAAGAGATACTCTTAGTGAAACGGTGTTGGGGAAAGAATTTATCCCATTAGCACGTTCAATTGACGTTCATGTTTCTAATTTACGTAAAAAACTTCCACCTCGAAGTGATGGCTTACCATGGATTAAAACATTGCGTTCAAAAGGATATCTATTTGTTGTAGATCAACATGATGACTTGTTGCAAAATTAGCTTTTTAATATGGTAAGAATCTATGTGGATTTTTGATCGTCTAACAATTAGAATTTTCACAATATTCTTACTTACGATCGCTTTTTTTCTTACGCTTGTAATGGTATTGCCTGAGCTTGACTCACGTAATTTAACTTATTTGGCCAATAAAGATAAAGAGAGCGGTAAAGTTCTTGCAAGTCAGATTGAAAAAGATCTCGCTAAGATACCGAAAGATAGTTTTCGCTGGTGGATGAGATTTATCGTGGTAATGGATAATTATCAAAAAACAGGTCAAGTCCTATTTATTGTTACACCTAATCAGCAAATTATTACTGCGGATACTAAAAATATTGATTTAGTCAAAAGCTTTAGTGAAAAATCGCATGATGTTGATGATCCAGCTAAGAAAATTTATGATAACCAAGAAATTATTGGTCCCTTTCTTATTCATTATGCTAATGATGAATATCAACTGTTTTTATTACAGCCCGCATCAGATATTCAATCTCAATTTGTTAATTTGATTTTTGATCATCCTTTTTTGCTTTTGACATTAACCATGCTAGCCAGTTCACCATTTTTGTTGTGGTTGTCTTGGAGTATCGCTAAACCAGCACGAGGGCTAAGATTAGCTGCAGAACAGGTCGCAAATGGTAATTTACAACAGTGGCCTGAGCTTGAAAAAGTTGGTTCTTATGAATATAAAGCCACAGGTGCAAGTTTTAACCATATGCTTAGAGAATTGAAACGGCTGCAAGATCTACAGCAACGGCTGTTTTCTGATATTTCCCATGAATTACGTACCCCATTAACCCGATTGCAATTGGCAACTTCGTTATTGCGCCGTAAGCAAGGTGAAAGTAATGAAGTTTTGCGGATAAATAATGAAGCCTTAAAGCTTGATTCGATGATTGGTGATTTATTGTCCTTAGCGAGGAACCAGCATGATAATAATGAAATTCGTGAATTTAAACCATTAGATATATTATTTAAAAATGTATTGGATAATGCGGTTTTTGAAGCCAATCAAATAGCAAAACAATTTTCTATACAAAATTTTCCTTCTAACCATACAATTTTGTGCTATCCAGAGGCGCTATGTAGTGCGCTTGAAAATGTGATAAGAAATGCATTTCGTTATTCAAATCAAAAGATTGTGGTGAATTTCACTATTCAACAACAAAAAGTGACTATTACTATTGATGATGATGGTCCAGGCGTTGCCGATAATGAGCTTGAGCAAATTTTTAGACCATTTTATCGTACTAATAAAGCTCGAGACCGAGAGTCGGGTGGTACTGGGTTAGGATTAGCTATTGTGGCGAATGCTATTACTCGAGATAATGGCACAGTTAAAGCTGAGAAAAGTCAGTTAGGTGGGCTGAAAATTGTGATAGTATTACCACTTCAAAAATATTAATTGTTAAGAGAAATTATTGTGTTGAATGCGCCTTTAAATATTGTGTTGTTTGAACCTGAAATTCCGGCTAATACGGGTAATATTATTCGTTTATGTGCTAATACTGGTTTTAATTTACATATTATCGAACCAATGGGATTTTTTTGGGACGATAAAAAACTAAGGCGAGCAGGACTTGATTATCAGGAATTTGTTGATGTAAAACGTTATAAAAATCTTGATCATTTTTTAGAGGCAAATCAGCTGGATTTGGCTTCACAAGTTTATGCTTTAACCACAAAAGGCCAAAAACCACATAGTGAAGTTAATTATAAACAAGCAGATTTTTTAATGTTTGGCCCTGAAACTCGAGGTTTACCAAATCGCATTCTTGATGAGCTACCACAAGATAGAAAAATTAGAATTCCAATGGTCGCCAATAGTCGCAGTATGAATTTATCTAATTCTGTTGCTGTAGTTGTTTATGAATCATGGCGACAACTAAATTATATTGGTGCTAAATAAACTAAAATTCTTAATTTATATATTGTTAGTTTATTGCCATTCGCTGGTTTGATTGAGTGCTGGATAGGTAATTGTCGAAAAGCTGTGCCTCATTATTGAAATAAAAACCCCTTTCCTCAAAATAAATATTAACTTTCTTACTTAGTAAATAAAAAAGAGGTCATGTTGACCTCTTTTTAAAAATAGCTTTTATATCTCGTTAATATTATTTAACACGTGAAACGTATTCACCAGAACGAGTATCAACTTTAAGTACTTCACCAATTTGTACAAATAATGGAACACGTACTACAGCACCAGTTGATAGTGTCGCTGGTTTACCTCCAGTTCCTGCAGTATCACCTTTTAGACCTGGGTCGGTTTCAATAACCTCTAGTTCAACAAAGTTTGGTGGCGTTACCGCAATTGGTTGACCATTCCATAAAGTTAAAATACATTCAGCTTGATCAACTAACCATTTAGCATTGTCACCTACAGCTTTAGCATCAGCAGAAAGTTGCTCAAATGTATCGTTATTCATGAAATGCCAAAATTCACCATCAGTATATAAATAGGTTAAATTCATATCAACAACATCAGCGGCTTCAACGGATTCACCTGATTTGAATGTTTTATCAACAGTCTTACCTGAAAGTAATTTTTTTATTTTTACGCGGTTAATTGCTTGTCCTTTTCCTGGTTTATAAAATTCATTTTCAACAATTACACACGGTTCGCCATCTTGCATTATTTTAAGACCGGCTTTAAACTCATTAGTACTAAAAGATGCCATAAAAGCTCCAACTATCATTCTGAATTACAAAAATGAGCCACATTATACAGCAAAATATTGAACAACCAAATAAAGATGAGTGGATTTTTGAACTTGCCAATGTCGTTACCGATATCAAAAAGCTTTATCGTTGTTTGAATTTAGATCCTGAGGCAATTTCTCTGCCTATGTTGCAAGCGAGAAAGCAATTCCCGCTTCGGGTTCCTATGGCTTTTATCAATCGGATGAAAAAAGGCGATAGTCAAGATCCATTGTTGCTACAAGTTCTTTGTGATGAAAAAGAATTAATTAATGTAGCGGGTTTTAGTGAAGATCCTTTAGAGGAGCAAAATAATACTATTCCGGGATTACTACACAAATATCATAATCGTGCGTTATTAATGATTAAAACTGCATGTGCGATTAATTGTCGATATTGTTTTAGGCGGCATTTTCCTTATCACGATAATCAAGGCACTAAAAAAAATCTTGGTGCTGCATTGGAATATATTGCAAGTCATCCAGAACTGGATGAAATAATCCTCTCTGGTGGTGATCCTTTAATGGCTAAGGATCACGAAATGGCCTTTTTAATAACCGAATTAGAGAAAATACCTCATATCAAGCGTTTACGTATTCATAGCCGTTTAGCTGTGGTAATACCTAATCGTATTACTAGCGAACTGTGTCGGTTATTTGCTAAAACTCGGTTACAAATTGTATTAGTTACCCATATTAATCATCCAAATGAAATTGATGACAATGTTACTGATGCTATCAAGTGTTTAAAGGAACATCAGGTAACGGTTTTGAATCAAAGTGTGTTATTGAAAAAAGTTAATGATGATGCTGATGTATTAGCTTGTTTAAGTAATAAATTATTTTCAATAGGCATTTTACCTTATTACATCCATTTATTGGATAAAGTGCAAGGAGCTGCTCATTTTTTAGTGGATGATGACAATGCTAAGCAAATTATGAGACAACTTGCGAAAAATGTATCGGGTTATCTTGTGCCAAAATTAGCTCGTGAAATCGGTGGTGAAAAAAGTAAGCGAGTCATAGCGATTAATGATTAATAAGGGCGATATATTCATTTAATACAGTCCTTACAATTTATGTATCAAAATCTCATTGACGAAAAATAAAATAGCCTCTATAATTCGGGCCTCTTTAATTAATGCTGTGGAGTTTATACTCTACAACTTGTTGATAAATTAGATTTGGATATAAATCGTCATGAAACGCACATTTCAACCATCAGTATTAAAACGTAATAGAACTCACGGTTTCCGTGCTCGTATGGCTACTAAAAACGGTCGTCAAGTTCTTGCTCGTCGTCGCGCTAAAGGCCGTGTTCGTTTAACCGTTGCTAGCTAATTTAAAGTTGAGTGACTAAACTCACTTTTCCTCGGGAGTTACGTTTGTTAACTCCCTTCGATTTTAATCGCGTCTTTCAAGAATCTATTCGTGCAGGTTCGCCTTTTCTTACTTTAGTTACACGGAAAAATGATCTGGCTCATGCTAGATTAGGTTTTGCTATAGCTAAAAAACAGGTTAAACGAGCACATGAGCGTAATCGAATTAAACGATTAGCTAAAGAATATTTTCGTCACCATCAACATCAGTTTCCTAATATCGATTTTATTTTGATGGCTAAACAGCCGGTTATACAATTGAATAATCAACAATTAGTTGAGACATTAGACAAACTATGTCAACAAATCATCAAAAAACAAAAAAACTGAATAAATTGATATTAATATTTAAACAGCATTTTTATGCAGTTAAGTATTTGATTATTAATGTTTTTATTTTTATTGTTAAAATATACCAACGTATTATTAGTCCTTTATTAGGGCCTAAATGTCGCTTTACTCCTTCTTGTTCTCAATATGCTGTAATTGCATTAAGACGCTTTGGATTAATAAAAGGTAGTTGGCTAACTGTCAAACGTGTATTAAAATGTCACCCTTTACATGAAGGAGGTGAAGATTGTGTACCTCCTAAAACTAAAACCGATAGAGAAAAACACTAATGGGATCTCAACGTAATATTTTAGTCATTGCTTTACTTTTTGTCTCTTTCCTGCTTTGGAAGGCATGGGAAGAAGATCATGCGCCAAAACCGCCAGTTGCTAACCAATTGACGCAACAAATAGGTGAAGATTCACCAGCGGATTTCGCAAAAGGTAAAACAATCACGATAAAATCTGATGTATTGTCATTAACGGTTAATACCTATGGTGGCGATGTACAAGCTGCACAATTGTTAAAATATGAGCAGTCTCTTCATTCTGGTACGCCTTTCCAGTTATTAACATCTAAACCTGACTTTATTTACACTGCTGAAAGTGGCTTAACAGGTAAAGATGGTCCAGATAATGCAATTCAAGGAAATAAACGTCCAGTATATCAAACTGCTCAATCTGAATATGTTTTAGCTGATGGTGTAGATGAGTTGAAAGTTCCATTAACGTATCAAGTTAATGGAGTGACTTATACTAAATATTATATTTTACATCGTGGCAATTATGCTATTGATGTTCAGTATAATATTGATAACAAAAGCCAAAATCCTGTAGAAGTATCGATGTATGGTCAGTTAAAACAAACTATTGATTTACCAGATGATGCTGTTACCGAAGGTGGTGGCGGATTAGGATTAAGTGCGTTTCGTGGTACCGCTTATTCCAGTACTGATACTAATTATAGTAAATATAGCTTTGGCGATATCAAAGATAAGGCTTTATCAGTTGAAACTAATGTTGGTTGGGTTGCTATGTTGCAACACTATTTCGCTTCTGCTTGGATCCCTGAGCAGGATCAAAACAACCTATTTTATTCACGCGCCACGGCTAAAAATTCTCAAGCTACGATTGGTTTTAAAGGTGAAACTGCCGTTATTCAACCAGGTAAAACTCAATCAGTTAGTGCAAAATTATGGTTAGGTCCTGAAATCCAAAGTCAGTTAAAAGAAACCGCTAATCATCTTGATTTAATTGTTGATTATGGTTGGTTATGGTTCTTATCGCAACCACTGTTTTATTTATTGAAATTTATTCAAAGCTTTATAGGAAATTGGGGCTTTTCAATTATTGTTATCACTTTTATCGTACGTGGTATTTTATTCCCACTAACACGAGCACAATATCGTTCAATGGCTAAAATGAAGTTATTGCAACCTCGGTTACAAGCACTAAAAGAGCGTTATGGTGATGATAGACAAAAAATGAGTATGGAAACAATGGCTCTTTATCGACAAGAGAAAGTTAATCCTCTTGGCGGTTGTTTACCATTGTTGATTCAAATGCCGATCTTCTTATCACTGTTCTATATGTTAGGTAATACAGTAGAGTTACGTCATGCTCCATTTGCTCTTTGGATCTATGACTTATCAGCGCAAGACCCATATTATATTTTACCGTTATTAATGGGCGGTACTATGTTCTTAATTCAGAAGATGTCACCAACACCGGTTACCGATCCATTACAGCAAAAATTAATGACTTATATGCCATTAATCTTTACGGTGTTCTTCTTATGGTTCCCATCAGGTCTAGTTTTATACTATATTGTAAGTAACTTATTTACGATTGCTCAGCAACGTATAATTTACTGGGAACTTGAGAAAAAAGGTCTTCATGAGAAGAAAAAGAAATAGTTTGATGGAAAGGAGGAGTAATATCCTCCTTTTTAATATTTATTTTTTGGTGTTGATGTTATGGATATACAAAAACAATATAATTTAATCGGTAACGAAAAAGGCTACTGGTTTGTGAGTAAAAATGGTCGTCTATGGTTACCTAATGGCGAAGTTCCCAACGGTAGTGCCAGTGAATTAGGATTTACCAATAAACTTGCTCAGCCTATTGGTGAATGGAATGGACAAATTGCGTGGTTAATTTGTCAAGAGATGAGTAGTTCCATGGGCTCGATTAGACCTTTACTTAGTAGTGCTGATCAGTCTTTGTTTAATATGGCTGGCAGAGCGGTACAATTGTCTGAGTTTTATCGGTCTCATAAATATTGTGGCTACTGCGGTCATGAGATGTATATCAGTCAAACCGAATGGTGTTGTCTATGTGATCATTGTCATCAACGTTATTATCCACAAATTTCACCATCCATTATTGTCGCTATTCGCAAGGAAAATAAAATTTTATTGGCAAAACATGTAAGGCATAATCAAGACAATTTATATACTGTATTAGCGGGTTTTACTGAAATTGGTGAAACTATGGAAACAACAGTGGCCAGAGAAGTCTATGAAGAGTCAAAAATAAAAATTAAAAATATTCGTTATGTAGGTTCGCAACCTTGGCCATTTCCTAATTCTATGATGATGGCTTATTTAGCAGATTATGATAGTGGTGAGGTTACTATCGATAAAAATGAGTTAGTAGAAGCGGATTGGTACCATTATTCTCAATTACCAAAAATACCTGAATATGGTACGATTGCAAGGCGTTTAATTGAGGACACAATTATACTTTGTCGTGAATATGATGAGTTTGGTGAAAACTGATCATATTCACTTTATTTAATAAGTTATAGATACTCGATGGTTCTGGTTAAATTAATTTTACTTGAACCATTTCCGGTTGTTTCACAAACAGCTTTGGTCCAGTCATTATTTTGGTTGTATTCAGAATAACTACAAGTTTCAGTAGATTCTAATTCTTGTTCATTTTTATCATTAATGATGACTTCACCTTTAGCAGATAATTTGAAGGTACGAGTAATCGTTTTTTCTAATTGTTTGTCTGCATTATAAATAACATCTTTTTCTCTTACTAAAACGGGTAATTGTTTTTTATCATCCATTTTTACATAAGCGTTATATAAAACTTGTTCGACCAGATCATTTTCATAAATAATCTTACTGGTAAAATTAATATTATTATCAGCGAAGTTAGATAAAGTGGTTTCAACTAAACGGCCTTGCTCGTCAAATTCACTAATAGCAACAATTTCATCATTACTATTTTTCATACCAATGATATTTTTCGATTCATCAAAGGTAATGTCATAACTGTTTCTGGTATCTTTCATTCCATAAATGTATTTAGCTGTGTCATAATTTATTTCACCATATAATCCTTCCAAGTCGTAATTTTTAACATAACCTTGATTGTTATAATTAATAGATTTTTTGTCCGAACTTTGAATAGTTTGCTGTTTAATGAGTTTCTTATTAGGTAATAACTCTGGTTCGGTATGAAATAGATAGCTATTGGTTACTTGGGTTGGTAACTGTAATTTATTGTCATTACTAGAATTTATTGTATTGTTTTCATTGCTGTTTGTTATGCTGGTATCTTTACCATTTTGGGTATCAGTATTAACTTTGTTATTTTGATTAGTCGTTGGAGTTGCATCGGATGATGGTTGGCTGTTTTTTTTATCATCACACCCAGTCAACAAGAAAATACTTAATAAGAGAAGATAGATATAATTTTTCATAATATTGGCTTCTTAATGTTATTGGTTAAAATTTTATTTATATCTAATAGCGATATTAATATTTCGATTCATCAGTTTGTTCCAACTATGGGCAATAATATTTATATTATTGAATAGTTACTTGATCATCATATCAGACTAATCTCCACTTTCATCACCTAATTTGTAATTTTTAGTGTCAGAATAAGTTACTTAATATATTTTATCCATAAATTAAGATTTTGTAATTGATTTAGTTTAATATTTATTAAAACACTAAAACATTATTGATGTTATTTATTACAAAATATTTGACTGATTTAATTTGGGTTATTTGTTTCTCTAAAGAGATTAGATTTTGCTTTAAAGATTTGTGTTCGTTTTACATTGTTAATCATATGCAGCTATTACTGGTTATTGAGCCATTGGGCTACTTGCTTAGCAAAATAAGTTAACACGCCATCGGCGCCTGCTCGTTTAAAACAGAGTAGAGATTCCATGATAGTGGACTTTTCATCTAACCAACCGTTTTCGATTGCGGCCATCAACATTGCATATTCCCCCGATACTTGATAGGCAAATGTAGGCACTGCAAAAGTTTCTTTTACTCGGCGAACAATATCTAGATAGGGCATGCCAGGTTTAACCATGACCATATCTGCACCTTCATTTAAATCTTGATAAATTTCTTGTAAGGCTTCATTGCTATTAGCTGGATCAAGCTGATAAGTTTTTTTATTGCCACCTTTGATATTATTGGCTGAACCAACGGCATCACGGAAAGGCCCATAAAAGCTAGATGCATATTTTGCTGAGTAGGCCATAATTTGGCTATTAACAAAATTATGTAATTCTAGCTCTTTACGGATTGCGCCAATTCGACCATCCATCATATCACTTGGTGCAATTATGTCTGCCCCAGCATCTGCTTGTATTAATGCTTGTTTTATTAACGCTTCGACAGATATATCATTGAGAACATAACCGTTATCATCAATAATACCGTCTTGACCATGTGTCGTATAAGGGTCTAGGGCTACATCGGTTAAAATTCCAAGTTCAGGTATTTCTTTTTTTAATGCTCGAATTGCCCTAGGAACTAAACCTTGTTCGTTATAAGCTTCTTCGGCTAATAGTGATTTTAGGGAAGGCTCAATAGCTGGAAATAATGAAAGTACCGGTATACCCAATTTGGCAATTTGTTCAGCTTCTTTCATTAATATATCAATACTCATTCGTTTTACATTCGGCATTGATGATACGGATTGAGTGATATTGTAGCCTTCAACAATAAATACTGGATAAATTAGATCATTAACCGTCAAATGGTTTTCAGCTACCAAACGACGACTAAAATCTTGTGCACGGTTTCGACGTAAACGTTTTTGTGGATATTGACCAGTAAAGAAAGACGACATAAAACACCTATATATCTTTAATTAAACTATTTTATTATCTGAC
This sequence comes from Gilliamella sp. A7, assembly GCF_002142015.1. Lineage (NCBI taxonomy): Bacteria > Pseudomonadati > Pseudomonadota > Gammaproteobacteria > Orbales > Orbaceae > Gilliamella > Gilliamella sp. A7. Next base: position 16,072 of record NZ_NASN01000023.1, on the reverse strand, counting down.
TCAAAAAGTAGATTAGCAAATTAATTTATCATATAGTAATTATAAGATATTTTACTTTACAACCTATATCAATTAGGAGTAAAATTGCGCACTAATTTTAGTCCTTTGTGATATTAAACAAATTTGAGGTGAGAGGCACATGCCAGTAATTAAAGTACGTGAAAATGAACCTTTCGATGTAGCATTACGTCGTTTTAAACGTTCTTGCGAAAAAGCAGGAGTATTAGCTGAAGTTCGTAATCGTGAATTTTACGAAAAACCAACAACTATTCGTAAACGCGCAAAAGCAGCTGCTGTTAAACGCCATGCTAAGAAATTAGAAAGAGAAAACGCTCGTCGCACTCGTCTATATTAATTTTTATACTGAAAATTTAAATTGTTTTTAAAAAACAATTCATTTATATTTTAGATATAAACAATTTTAACAAGCCGTATTATTATTACGGCTTGTTGTCTTTTCATAATGCCGTAATTGGTTGAATTTTATCATGAAAGGTCTTATTCCTCGCGATTTTATTTTAGATTTGCTTGCCCGCACAAGTATTCTTGATGTGATAGGTAAGCGTGTTAAAATGAAAAAAAAGGGAAATAATTATTTCGGTTGTTGTCCTTTTCATGATGAAAAAACCGCTTCTTTTTCATTAAATGAAAAAAAACAAATTTACTACTGCTTTGGATGTGGTGCATCAGGCTCTGTTGTAAATTTTTTAATGCAGTATGAACGATTAACCTTTCCTGAAGCCATTGAAGAAATTGCTAGTATGCAAGGCATTCGTGTTCCTTACACGGAAGGTGATAGTAATCAAGCTGATCAATCAAAGCAAATTGAATCGCGTAATTTGCGTCGTGATCTTTATTCCTTGATGGCAAAAATCACCGATTTCTACCAACAACAACTAGCTTTATCAACTTCAAAAGATGCTCATATGTATCTTGAGCAACGTGGTTTAAATCAAGAAATTATAACTAGATATAAAATAGGTTATGCTCCTAATGAGTGGCGTTTAACTTCACAAAATGTAGTAAAAACTAAAGCTGAAACGAAATTATATAATCAAGCTGGCATGTTAGTTACCAATGATAGTGGTAACCAATATGATCGTTTTCGTGGTCGTATAATGTTTCCAATTCGCGATAGACAAGGTAATGTCATTGCTTTTGGTGGTAGAACGATTATCAATGATTCAGCTAAATATATTAATTCACCCGAAACGCCTATTTTTCATAAAGGTTTCCAATTGTATGGTCTTTATGAAGCGCAAGAGGTTAATCGAAATCCTGAGCAGCTGATTGTGGTTGAAGGATATATGGATGTCGTTTCACTGGCCCAATACGGTATTGATTATGCAGTTGCTGCATTGGGTACATCAACCTCTGAAGAACATATTAAATTATTATTTAGAGCAACTGATTCTGTCATATTTTGTTATGATGGTGATAATGCAGGACGAAGTGCTGCTTGGCGAGCACTTAACGTATTACTACCTTGTTTGATTGATGGTAAACAAATCACTTTCGCATTTTTACCACAAGATGAGGATCCGGACAGTTTTGTGCGTAAAGTTGGTAAAGATGGTTTTGAAGATTATGTAAAAAATTCACCTAATCTATCTGAATTTTTGTTTGATGAATTATTAAAACAAGTTGATCTAAAAACCGCTGAAGGTAAAGCTAAATTGAGTTCGCTTGCCATACCTTTGCTTGAGCAAGTCAAAGCAAAAGCATTCAGACTTAATTTACTTCAGGAATTAGGTCGTTACTTAGGTTTACTTGATATATCACAAATAGAACAGCTCATTGCAGCTAATCAAAATAAAGGTGAAAATAAACCTATTGAACTGATATCTGCACCGCAGATGAAATTAACGACCATGCGGATTTTGATTGGTTTATTATTGCAATATCCGAATATGGCTAAAATGGTTGCAGATATTAATGTTATGCGACAAGTTAATTTAGCTGGTATAGATATATTTATTGAACTACTTGAATTATGCCAACAATACCCAAATATAACTACAGCACAGATATTAACTGAGTGTATCAGTCGGCCATTTTATAAACAGCTAAATCGTTTAGCTACATGGGAGTACCATTACCAAGATGATGAAATAGAGTCAATTTTTTCTCATACTTTAAAAGAGTTATATGATAATATACTCGCCCAAAGGCAAGATGAACTGATCGCAAAAGAAAGAGTCTCCGGATTAAGTACCGCAGAGAAAAAAGAATTAGCGACATTAATACTTGTTTTATCAAAAAAAGACTAAATATACAGGGTATATGTAGAAAATTATTTGCAATTCTACATATATAATATACATGACCGAATAACTAAATGTGGATACCTTTATGGAGCAAAATTCTCAATCACAGTTAAAACTCCTGATCATCCGAGGAAAGGAGCTAGGATACCTGACCTATGCTGATGTCAATGATCACTTGCCAGAAGAAATCATTGATTCAGATCAGATTGAAGATATTATCCAAATGATCAATGATATGGGCATTCAAGTACTTGAAGAAGCCCCAGATTCAGATGAACTATTACTTTCTGATAATGTTCCGGATGAAGAGGCCGTTGAAGCAGCTACAGCATTAGTATTATCTAATGTAGAATCAGAAATAGGCAGAACGACAGATCCTGTCCGTATGTATATGCGTGAAATGGGTGCAGTTGAACTATTAACCCGTGAAGGCGAAATTGATATTGCAAAACGTATTGAAGATGGTATTAATCAAGTTCAAACATCTGTATCAGAATATCCAGAAGCGATTACTTATCTTTTAGAACAATATAATTTAGTGGAAAGTGGCGAGGTTCGCTTATCAGATCTTATCACTGGTTTTGTTGATCCTAATGCGGAAGAATCATCTGAAGAGCTTCCAGAAGAGTTGGAAGAGAGTGAAGCTGAAATCGATATTGATGATAGCGATGATGAAAGTGAAGAAGATGGCGATTCTTCAGCTGATGATGATGTTTCAATTGATCCTGAAGTGGCAAGAGCCAAATTTTCTGAACTTAAAGAACAGCATGATAAAACCTCAGAAGCAATAAAAAAATATGGCCGAGCCCATAAAAAAGCACAGCAAGAAATTGAAAATTTATCTGAAGTTTTCAAACAATTCAGATTAGTAGGTAAACAATTTGATATTCTTGTTAATAACATGAGAAGCATGATGGATCGCGTAAGAGCACATGAGCGTGTCATTATGAAGATCTGTGTTGAACAGTGCAAAATGCCGAAAAAACAATTTATGACGCATTTTAGTGGCAACGAAAATAACATGAGTTGGTATAAAAAAGCTGTTACTGGTAAAAGTGCTTTTGCTACTAATTTAATGGAATTTGAAGCGCCAATTGAAGCTGAAATTAACTGTTTACAACAAATAGAAACAGAAACGAATCTTTCTATTGAGCAAATTAAAGATATTAATAGACGAATGTCTATTGGTGAAGCAAAAGCTCGACGGGCTAAGAAAGAGATGGTAGAAGCCAACTTACGTTTGGTAATTTCAATAGCGAAAAAATATACTAACCGGGGCTTACAGTTCTTAGATCTTATTCAAGAAGGTAATATTGGCTTGATGAAGGCTGTTGACAAGTTTGAATATCGTCGAGGATATAAATTCTCTACATATGCGACTTGGTGGATTCGACAAGCAATTACTCGTTCAATTGCTGACCAAGCAAGAACAATACGTATACCAGTGCATATGATTGAAACAATCAATAAACTAAATCGAATTTCACGTCAGATGTTACAAGAAATTGGTCGTGAACCAACACCAGAAGAACTATCTGAGCGCATGCAAATGCCTGAAGAAAAAATTCGTAAAGTATTGAAAATTGCTAAAGAGCCTATTTCAATGGAAACACCAGTAGGTGATGATGAAGATTCACATTTAGGTGATTTTATTGAGGATACAGCACTTGAGCAACCATTAGATGCCGCTACATCTGAAAGTCTGCGTAGTGCAACACGTGATATTTTATCTGGCTTAACACCTCGTGAAGCGAAAGTATTACGTATGCGATTTGGTATTGATATGAATACTGACCACACTCTTGAAGAGGTAGGTAAACAATTTGATGTAACGCGTGAACGTATTCGTCAGATTGAGGCTAAAGCATTACGTAAATTACGTCATCCAAGCCGATCTGATGTACTGCGAAGCTTCCTAGAATAACAGCATAATTTTAGATATATCGCCACTTTTTGTGGCGATTTTTTTAACTAATAATCAAACTAATATCATGAATATACTTCAACGTTTTAAAATTGATTCATTCTTGCTGATTTTAATTTGTGTTGTGATGACGGCAAGTATTTTTCCATGTGAAGGACAAGCTAAGGTTGTTTTTGAGGATCTCACCACTTTTGCTATTGGCCTATTATTTTTTATGCATGGAGCAAAACTGTCATTTGATGCGATAATTATTGGTATAAAAAACTGGCGATTGCATTTATTGATATTTGTTATTACTTTCGTGGTATTTCCTATTCTAGGGATAATGATGCAAATCCTTGTACCAACTTTCTTATCTGAAGATCTTTATCTAGGCTTTGTTTATCTTTGTGTTTTACCTGCTACGGTTCAATCTGCAATTGCTTTTACATCAATAGCAAAGGGGAATGTGGCTGCAGCGATTTGTAGCGCATCGGCATCGACATTATTAGGTGTATTTATTACCCCTGTATTAGTTGGCCTGTTAATGCATACTCAAGCTGCTGCTTCGATGAATATATTAGATGCTATTGAATCTATTATGCTTAAACTAATGTTACCTTTTGTGGTTGGTCATTTATCTAGACGTTTTATTGGCAAATGGGTGGATAAATATAAAAGTGTTATTTCAAAAACTGATCGTATATCAATATTATTAGTTGTTTATGTTGCTTTTAGTGATGCGGTAGTTAATGGTATTTGGGCAAAAGTTAGTTTTTTATCTCTTTTAGAAATTATTTTTTATTCGATAATTTTATTAACCATCGTGTTATTAATTACTACTTATAGCGCGAGATTATTCGGATTTAGTAAAGAAGATGAAATCACAATTGTATTTTGTGGCTCTAAAAAAAGCCTTGCAAGTGGTATTCCTATGGCTAGTGTGATTTTCCCCATGTCTATAACTGGAATAATGATTTTGCCGTTAATGATTTTTCATCAAGTTCAATTAATGATCTGTGCTGTATTAGCTTCTCATTATGCGAAACGAAAAATGTAAAAATTGTTTTGCTCATTGTGGTATTCTCAAGGATAATAGAGCCGCTATTAACAACAGAAAGATATATTATGTTTCATCTATTTGCTGATTTAGACTTTTCAACCATTATATTACTAGTTTTAGCACTATTTTTTGTTCTTTTTTACGAGGCAATTAATGGCTTTCATGATACCGCAAATGCAGTTGCGACAGTAATATATACTAGAGCCTTAAAAGAACAGCTTGCTGTTTTTATGGCTGGTATGTTTAACTTTTTTGGGGTATTGCTTGGTGGACTTAGTGTTGCTTATGCAATTGTGCATCTTTTACCTACTGATTTATTATTGAATGTAAGTTCTGCACATGGTCTGGCAATGGTATTTTCGATTTTATTTGCCGCTATTATATGGAACTTAGGTACATGGTATGTAGGTATACCAGCATCAAGCTCACATACTTTAATTGGTGCAATTATTGGTGTTGCATTAGCTAATGCATTTATTATGGATACATCTATTATTGATGCACTTAATATTCCTAAAATGATCCAAATCTTTTTATCATTAATCATTTCGCCTGTTGTTGGTCTTGTGATAGCCGGATTAATGATTTTTTTACTTCGGAAATATTGGACTCGTAAAGGTCAAAGTAAAAAACGTAGTAAAAAAAGAGAGCGTATTTTTATGACGCCAGAACAACGTGAAAAACTCTATGGTAAGAAAAAACCACCATTTTGGATTCGCATAATGTTGATCATTTCTGCTGCTGGGGTAAGTTTTTCTCATGGCGCTAATGACGGACAAAAAGGTATTGGTTTATTAATGTTAGTATTGATGGGAATTGCACCTGCTGGATTTATTGTAAATATGGGAGCATCAACCTATGAAATTACTAATACCAGAAATGCCATTCATAATATTGAAGAATATTTTATTACTCATAATGATGAACTTAATACTGTAATAGGAAAACAGTCTGCTGCAGATACTTCTATTCCTGTAAATGATTTAAATCAATATCATTGTGATTACTCTCGTTCGTTTACTACATTAGGGATTGCTAATAATTTGTTTAATAAAATGAATGATTATGGTTCGCTTAACGTAGATCAACGCTCTCAGGCTAGACGTATTTTATTATGTTTATCTGATACGGTATCTCATGTTGCTAAACAACCAAATGTACCTGCAGAAGATAAGCAATACTTAAAATCATTAAATAATGATTTATTAAAAACTGTAGAATATGCGCCAGTTTGGATTATTATCGGTGTAGCTTCAGCGCTTGCTGTAGGTACTATGATTGGTTGGCGACGGGTTGCGGTGACCATTGGTGAAAAAATCGGTAAAAAAGGGATGACTTATGCTCAAGGTGTCTCTGCACAAATTACGACCGCGTTATCAATCGGGATAGCAAGTTATACGGGTATGCCTGTATCAACGACTCAAGTTCTTTCCTCATCTGTCGCTGGTACGATGATTGTTGATGGTGGTGGGGTACAAAGTAAAACAATTAAAAATATTGCATTAACTTGGATTCTTACTTTGCCAATTTCAATTTTGTTATCTGGGTCACTATTTTGGCTTGCTCAAAAATTAATTTAGTAGTAAAAAGGAAGTATAAATTCTAATTTAATTTGAGCGTCAAAAATAGGAAGGAGTGAATATTATGGCTTATAAACATATTTTAGTCGCAGTGGATTTATCACCAGAAAGTGAAGTTCTTGTTGAAAAAGCAGTCTCTATGGCTAGACCATATAATGCTCAAATATCACTAATTCACGTTGGTATCAACTATTCAGATCTTTATACTGGTTTAGTTGATATTAATATGAATGATATGAAAGATCGTATCACTGAAGATGCTCATATTGCATTAAATAAACTTGCTGATGATGCTGGTTATCCTATTGCACACACTCTTTCTGGCAATGGTGAATTCGGCCAAGTATTAATTGAAGCTATCCATGAATATGGCGCAGATCTGGTTGTTTGTGGTCATCACCAAGATTTCTGGAGTAAATTAATGTCTTCTGCTCGTCAACTGATTAATAATACCCATATTGATACGTTGATTGTTCCTTTGAAAGATGAAGAGTTTTCCGAAGAACCAGCTAAATGAAATATTCGATATCAACCCGTTATATAGCGGGTTTTTTTATATTTAATGCAGAATAATTTATCATTTATTTCAATATTATAAAGATAAATTCAGACAATTATCATGAGTAAAGGGGATTGAATATGAACATCGCTTTAGTTACTGGTGCTTCTTCTGGTTTTGGTCAAGCTATTTGTCGAAAACTTATTGCTGACGGTTATAAAGTCATAGGTGCAGCTAGACGGGGTGATAAATTACAGAAACTTGCTGATGAGTTAGGGGATAATTTTTTACCTTTAACGTTTGATGTTACCAAAAAAGATGCAGTCGAAACCATCTTATTGCAACTACCTAAAGAATTTCAATCAATTGATATATTAATCAATAATGCTGGATTGGCATTGGGATTAGAACCTGCTTATGAGGCGAACTATAATGATTGGGAAACCATGATTCAAACAAATATTATTGGCTTAATTCATCTAACTCATCAAATTTTACCAAGTATGGTTGAACGTAATTATGGTTACATAATAAATCTTGGATCGGTAGCGGGTACTTATGCTTATAAAGGTGGTAATGTTTATGGTGCTTCTAAAGCTTTTGTTAAGCAATTTAGCGCTAATTTACGGACAGACTTATTAGGTAAAAAAATCAGAGTGACAAATATTGAACCTGGATTATGTGGTGGTACGGAATTTTCAAATGTACGATTCCATGGTAACGAAGAACAAGCTACAGAAGTTTATAAAGGTGTTGATCCTATTACTCCTGAGGATATTGCTAATACTGTGTCATGGTTAATAAATACACCTACTCATTTTAATGTGAATTCAATTGAAATTATGCCAGTTGCCCAAGCTTCAGCTGGGTTAGCTGTTTGTAAACAAGTTTAATATTAAATTAAATTGACATTGATATATCAATGCGTTAAATAAAAAATAATAAAAAAATAGAATTGAAAATCAAAATAGACTTGCACTTATGCTAATGGATTGCTATTCTTTTTGCTTGTGATTTTGATTGAGGTTTTAGCAATGACATTTTCAGACGTAACAAAAACATTTGCGACAAGCTTACCTGGTACCGATTCGTATGTAAAACTACGTAAGGCTATGAGGACTCTAATCCAAGATGATCCGAAAAATGCATCAGTTTATTTTTTGATCTTTGGGTTTGCGCGTACTTATGTCATGTTATATGAAGATCAGGAAGTTTCGCCACAATTTGCTGAAGACAATCAAAAATTAATGTTATCGTATCTCAATATACTTGATGAAGCATTAAAAAAACAGGATGCAGAAAGTATCTACCAAGCCTTAAATAAGGTAGTGAACGAATACGAAAACAGCAAAAAAGTTTTTTAATTTTTACAGCCTGACATGAAAATGTCGGGCTGTTTTGTTTAGGGATTATTTTAGGTAAAATGATGAAAATTGTGATGATGATTTCAAGTATTATTGGTACCACCGGCACTATTATTAATTATAGGGCGGGTTGATTTTTCCTTAAAAAATATCGAAAAACCCGCCAGAAAAGGCGGGTTTTTTGTTTTATAAAATAAAAAATGTTCAAAAACATTAATAACAGAAAAAAAGAATTCAAAATATTGATTTTATAAGTGATTTAAAAAAATTGCATTTTGAATTGTCATTGGCATAAATTAGAAAAATAAGTAAGGTGTGATATGAAAGTTTTAAAATTTGGAGGAACATCTGTTGCTAACGCAGAACGCTTTTTGCGTGTAGCAGAGATTATTGAGAATAATGCTAAACAAGAACAAACAGCAACAGTTTTATCTGCACCAGCTAAAATTACCAATCATTTAGTCGCAATGGTTGAAAAAACTGTGGCACGGCAAGATATACAAACAAATATTTATGATGCAGAAAAAATCTTTGCGGATCTCTTAGCAGGAATATCACAAGCACTGCCTAATTTTGCTTATGAAGAGATGAAAAAATTTGCACTCAATGAGTTAAATAATGTCAAACAATTGTTAGAAGGTATTCGGTTATTAGGTCAATGTCCTGACAGTATCAATGCAACTATTATTTGCCGTGGAGAAAAACTTTCAATTGCAATCATGCAAGAAGTGCTAAAAGCAAAAGGTCATGCGGTAACTGTAATTAACCCTGTAGCAATGTTAATTGCCGAAGGCGATTATTTAGAGTCAACAGTTGATATCGTTGAATCGTCTCATCGAATCAGTGAGATGCGTATTCCACAAGAAAATATTATTTTAATGCCAGGTTTTACTGCTGGAAATGAAAAAGGTGAATTAGTTGTTCTTGGTCGTAATGGTTCTGATTATTCTGCATCAGTATTAGCAGCATGTTTACGTGCAAATAGCTGTGAAATTTGGACCGATGTTGATGGGGTTTATACTTGTGATCCAAGAATTGTACCAGATGCTAAATTACTAAAAACTATGTCTTATCAAGAGGCGATGGAGTTATCTTACTTTGGTGCTAAGGTGCTTCATCCAAGAACAATTTTACCAATTGCCCAATTTCAAATTCCATGCTTAATTAAAAATACCAATAATCCAGATGCTCCGGGAACTTTAATTGGTGCCAATGTTGTGGATAGTTCTACTCCAGTAAAAGGTATAACTAATTTAAATAATATGGCGATGATTAATGTATCAGGGCCAGGGCTGAAAGGTATGGTTGGTATGTCTGCTCGGGTATTTTCGGCTATGACTTATGCTGGTATTTCGGTAGTACTGATTACCCAATCATCATCAGAATATAGTATTAGTTTTTGTGTTCCTCAAACCGAACTATACCGTGCTGAAGAGGCATTAAGTGATGAATTTTATTTAGAATTAAAAGATGGCTTACTTGAACCTATCGAAGTGATTGACAAATTGGCAATTATATCTGTTGTTGGTGATGGTATGCGGACATTACGTGGTTTATCGGCTAATTTCTTTACTGCATTAGCTCGAGCCAATATAAACATCGTAGCAATTGCACAAGGTTCATCAGAACGTTCAATCTCGGTTGTGGTTGATAATGATGTTGCTGTAATGGGGGTACGTGTAACGCACCAAATGCTTTTTGGTACAGATAAAATGTTAGATGTTTTTGTTATTGGTGTTGGTGGTGTTGGTGGAGCATTGGTTGATCAAATTGGTCGTCAACAAAAATGGCTTAAAAATAAACAGATCGATTTACGAGTTTGCGGGTTATTCAATTCCAAACATTCTGTACTTAATCGTGATGGTATTGATTTAGTTAATTGGCGTGATCAAATAAAACAAAGTGACACAAATTATACTTTAAATAGTATTATTGATTTTGCTAAAAACAACCGATTACTTAATCCAATTCTAGTTGACTGCACTTCAAGTAGTGACGTATCAGATAAATATGTTGATTTCCTTGCCAATGGATTCCATGTGGTTACACCTAATAAGAAAGCTAATACAAGTTCAATGGCTTATTACCTTCGCTTACGTCAAGAAGCGACCAATAGTAAGCGTAAGTTTCAATATGATACCAATGTTGGTGCTGGTTTACCTGTAATAGAAAATTTACAAAATCTGCTTAATGCAGGTGATGAACTGATCAAGTTTTCCGGTATATTATCAGGATCGTTATCTTTTATTTTTGGTAAATTAGATGAAGGTATGTCATTATCAGAAGCGACTAAATTGGCGAAAGAAAAAGGCTTTACCGAACCAGATCCTCGTGATGATTTATCTGGGACCGACGTAGCTAGAAAATTATTGATTTTAGCTAGAGAAGCAGGATTACAACTGGAACTAGATCAAATTAAAGTTGAATCTGTTCTTCCTGTGGAATATTCTCAAGGTAATATTGATGAGTTTATGTCAAAACTGCCACAATTAGATGCTGAATTTAAAGAAAAATCAGAAAAAGCAGCTAAAGAGGGGAAAGTATTACGGTATGTAGGTAGTATTGATGATGGTCAATGTAATGTCAAAATAGAAGCTGTTGATGCAGACGATCCACTTTATAAAGTTAAAAATGGTGAAAATGCGTTAGCATTTTATACAAGGTATTATCAGCCAATTCCATTAGTATTACGTGGTTATGGCGCAGGTAATGATGTAACAGCAGCAGGTGTTTTTGCTGATATTCTTCGAACCACATCGGGAAAAATTGGAGGCTAAATGAGTCATAAATCATTAACTGTTTATGCTCCTGCATCAATGGCAAACATTAGTGTTGGTTTTGATATTTTGGGGGCGGCAATCAATCCAATTAGTGGTGCAATGTTAGGTGACTGTATTACTATTGAGTCTGCAACTGAGTTTAACCTTACTTGCAAAGGGCAGTTTGTCAAAAAACTGCCAAAAGATCCCAAGTTCAATATTGTTTATCAATGTTGGCAGCGTTTCTGTAAGGCTATGAATAAAACATTACCTGTGAGTATAACTCTTGAAAAAAATATGCCAATTGGTTCTGGTTTAGGATCAAGCGCTTGCTCAGTAGTTGGTGCTTTTGTTGCATTAAATAAGTTTTTTAATGAACCATTTAATGAGTTTGAAATGCTTTCGATGATGGGAGAGCTAGAAGGGCGTATATCTGGTAGTGTGCATTATGATAATGTAGCACCTTGTTATTTAGGTGGTATGCAACTTATTCTCGATGAAATGGGTGTTATCAGTGAGTCGATTCCTCACTTTGAAAATTGGTATTGGGTAATGGCGTATCCTGGTATTAAAGTCTCTACAGCAGAAGCCAGAGCTATTCTGCCTGCTCAATATCAAAAAGCTGATTGTGTTGCTCATGGTCGCTATGTCGGTGGTTTTTTACATGCTTGTTATACTAAACAGCCTAAACTTGCTGCGGCAATGTTAATTGATAATATTGCTGAACCTTATCGTAAACAATTACTACCTAATTTTGATGAAACACAAAAGAAAGTAAAACAACTTGGCGCATTAGCTTCAGGGATATCAGGATCTGGACCGACGATGTTTGTTGTGGCGGATAATCTTGAAACTGCACAGCAGATAGAGTCATTATTAAAAAGCTCTTATCTACAAAATGAAGATGGTTTTACCCATATTTGTAAAATAGATCCACAAGGTGCAAGAGTGATTTAAGTTAATTGTTATTAAATTCAACAATAAGATTAAATCAAAAAAAACAATTAAAGTATAAAAATAGTTGGAAAAAATTATGAAATTGTATAACTTAAAAGATCATTCTGAACAAGTTAGTTTTGCTCAGGCTGTACAACAAGGATTAGGTAAAGGGCAAGGATTATTTTTCCCAGAGCAATTACCAAAATTTTCAGATGCAGAAATAGAGTCATTGTTAAATATGGATTTTGTTACTAGAAGTGCCAAAATATTAGCGGCTTTTATTGGTAATGAAATTAGTGATAACGATATGCATCGATTAGTACAAAATGCCTTCCAATTTCCGGCGCCAGTCAAATCAGTAGAAGATGATATTGGTTCACTTGAACTCTATCATGGTCCAACATTAGCATTTAAAGATTTTGGTGGTCGCTTTATGGCACAAGCATTAGTTCAAGTAGCTGCAGATAAAAAAATCACAATCTTAACGGCAACTTCAGGAGACACAGGTGCAGCTGTTGCTCATGCTTTTTATCACTTACCGAATATTCGCGTAGTGATTCTATATCCAGAAGGTAAAATTAGTCCATTACAAGAAAAACTATTTTGTACTTTAGGTGATAATATTCACACCATTGCTATTCAAAGTGATTTTGATGCCTGCCAAGCGCTAGTTAAAAAAGCGTTTGATGATGAAGAGTTAAAGACTAAAATTGGATTAAACTCAGCAAACTCCATTAATATAAGTCGGCTTTTAGCGCAAATTTGCTATTATTTTGAAGCATATGCTCAATTGACAGCAAAACAACGAGAACAATTAGTTATTTCTGTGCCAAGCGGTAACTTTGGTGATTTAACTGCCGGATTGCTGGCTAAAACTATGGGATTACCAATTAAACGTTTTATTGCAGCAACTAATGCTAACGATACTGTTCCTCGTTATTTAGAAACCGGTAAATGGGAGCCACATAAAACTGTAGCTACACTATCTAACGCTATGGATGTAAGTCAACCTAATAACTGGCCAAGAATTGAGGAAATTTATCAACGAGAAGGTTGGGTATTAAAATCATTAGGTCATGCAGCTGTTTCTGATGAGGTTTCTGTACAAACCGTTCAAGAATTGGATAAAAAGGGTTATTTATCTGAGCCTCATGGTGCTATTGCTTATCGAGCTTTACGCGATCAATTGCAAGATGGGGAGTATGGTTTATTTTTAGGAACTGCACATCCAGCCAAGTTTAAAGAAGTGGTAGAAGATATTCTTGGTAGGTCTATTCCATTACCATCAGCATTAGCTGAAAGGGCTGAGATGCCATTGCTTTCTCATTATATGCCTGATGATTTTGCAAAATTACGCGATTTTTTAATATCATTAACATGGTAAATCAATTTTTCGTCACCGAATAGGTGGCGGAAAATTAACATTCATTTGAGTTTACTGCCGTTAGAAATAGTATGCAGAATTTATATTACTTAGCTTAAATCTTGTTTAAAATAATAATTTCAGCTATTGTAATGTAAGTTAAACGTTTTCAGGATATATTTATGCACTGTCCGTTTTGTAATGCTGATGATACAAAGGTTATTGATTCTCGATTAGTTGGTGAAGGTTTTCAAGTTCGTCGTCGTCGACAATGTGTGGAATGTAATGAGCGTTTCACAACCTTTGAAGTGGCTGAATTGATTATGCCTAATGTTATTAAAAGTAATAAGGTTCGAGAACCTTTTAATGAAGAAAAACTTCGTAATGGTATAAAACGAGCTCTTGAAAAACGTCCGGTTAGTTTTGATGCAATTGAAGATGCTATTACGCGTATTAAATCAAAACTTAGAGCTACCGGCGAACGTGAAGTGCAAGCAAAATTAATTGGTGATTTTGTAATTGAAGAGCTCAAAAATCTTGATAAAGTTGCTTATATTCGCTTCGCTTCTGTTTATTTCAGTTTTGATGATATTGAACAATTCAGTAATGAAATAGCGAAGTTGCAACAAAAATAATTTTAATTTAAAAGATAGCTATGGATAAAGATCTATATTATATGCAGCGAGCTATTGAGCTTGCTGAACTTGGTCGCTTTACCACTACCCCTAATCCTAATGTTGGTTGTGTTATTGTTAAAGATGATCAGATCATTGGCAAAGGTTATCATCAAAAAGCTGGCCAACCCCATGCCGAAGTTTATGCATTAAGAATGGCTGGTGACCAAGCAAAAGGGGCAACGGCTTATGTAACATTAGAACCTTGCAGTCATTTTGGCCGAACTCCACCTTGTGCTGATGCTCTTATTCAAGCTGGCATAATGCGGGTAATTATTGCTATGCAAGATCCTAATCCTAACGTTGCTGGTAATGGCATTAAACGACTAAAAGATGCGGGAATTGACGTTCAAGTCGGCATTTTAACTGAGCAGGCTGAGGCAATTAATAAAGGTTTTTTAAAACGCATGCGGACAGGCCTTCCATACGTCCAACTTAAAATGGCAGCTTCATTGGATGGTAAAATTGCTATGGCCTCCGGTGAAAGTAAATGGATCACATCAGCATTAGCAAGACAAGATGTACAACAATATAGAGCTCAAGCTAGTTGTATATTGAGCACAAGGAAAACAGTTCAAGCTGATAATGCCAGTTTAACTGTTAGATATAATGAATTACCTGATTCAATTAAGGAGATTTATCCTTTCGATGAAGTTCGTCAACCCATACGAGTGATAATCGATAGTCAAAATCAAATGATTGGTAATGAAAATATTTTCAACAATTCTGGTGAAACTTGGATTGTTCGTAAGCAAAATCTGCCAATATTATCTTCAAATAGCAAACTTATCATTGAATCATCAACTAATCATCAAGTTGATTTATCAGAGTTGTTATCCATATTAGCTAAGCAACAAATGAATTCTGTGTGGGTTGAAGCTGGATCTCATTTAGCCGGTGCGCTAATTGAACAAGATCTGGTTGATGAATTAATCATATATTATGCTCCTAAATTGCTAGGTCATAATGCCCAAGATATGTGCGTATTACCTAATCTACAAAAACTTTCATTCGCTCCTCAATTCCAATTTGAGTCTATTGACGTTGTCGGTGATGATTTACGAGTGGTATTAAAAAGAAAATAATAACTTATTTTCTCTGAAAATAAGGATTAAAAAATGAATCAGGATATTGGCAATATGTATAAAAAGCAAAGGTTTACAACTCTTGATATTGAGCAATTTCTTAATACAAATGAATACCAGATAATTGATGATTTTTCTTATGCCGAAATAGAAGGTATGGCCAAGGTCTGTGGTTATCAAATTGTATTTTTTTATCTTTCAGAAAATATTGCGGTATTATCGATTGATGATGTTGTAGGGAATCCTTTTTTGGTTGATAAAGCCAATCAAATTTTAAGTTATCTTGGTTTTGAGTTTAAAATTGGTCATCCATTTGAATTAACAGAGCAGTTTAATCATAATTACATATTTAAAGATTCTATTTATGAAGATGAAATGCGTTATTACTATGACTTTCAAGGAATGTTGTTAGTTTTAGGCATCAATTGGCAAGGTGATTTAGTTTCACTTGAATTAGTTAAGGATAAAAGTATTATCAATAATCGTTTAGAGATTTTTTCTACTTAAAACGATTTTAATTTTTTTAAATTTAAGCACCATTCTTTTAACAGGTATTATTAGTATCGAGTTTATTAG
>NZ_NASN01000022.1:0-36160 GCF_002142015.1 Gilliamella sp. A7 | reverse complement strand
AATATATATAGTATTTTTTAAAAAAACTTTTCTTATATTTAAAAATCACCTACTATTTATTGTAATTTAATTTATTACATAAAAGTGGTATATGTTTAAACTTATTGAATTAAATATTTCTGAACCGGTTAATCAGCAAGTTTATCGTGCATTAAGAAAGGCGATTATTACTTGTCAGGTGTTACCGGGAGTTCTACTTTCTGAAAAAGAGATTTCAAGTCAATTCAATGTATCACGTCAGCCTGTTCGTGAAGCATTTATCAAGTTAGCCGAAGCCGGGTTAGTTAAAATTTTGCCACAGCGAGGCACATTTGTAACAAAAATCTCGATTAAAAAAGTGATTGATGGGCAATTTATTCGTGAAGCCGTTGAGTGTGCAATTATTAAACGAGTAGCACAAGAAATTACCGAATCCGATCTGGTATTATTGGATAAAAATCTTGTCGAGCAAATAGATGCCAATAAGCGAAAAGATATCCGTTATTTTTTAGAAAAAGATGACGAATTTCACCAAATTATAATGAATGTTATTGATTGTCCAATGGCATGGGAAACCGTTGAAAATATCAAAGCAATGATGGATAGAGTTAGATATCTCACCTTAGAAGATATTTCTCCACCAGAAGACTTAGTAAAGCAGCACGAAAAAATCGTTATGGCACTAAAAAAACATGATCCGGAAATGGCGGCATTGGCGCTGCATGAACATTTGTCTACTATTTTACAAACAATAAATATTGTATCACAACAGCGTAATGATTGGTTTGTTGATTAGCTTATTAATAATAAGGTTAAATTAATAAAAAATATATCTATAATGAGATTAATCATTATAAATAATAATTGAGATTTTCTATTATGGTACGGCAAGTTAAAATTCGAGTGTGTGGTCGTGTACAAGGCGTAGGTTTTCGTTTTTTTACCTATCAACAAGCGACCAAATTAGGATTAGTTGGCTATGTTAAAAATTTAGATGATGGTGATGTAGAGATAATGGTACAAGGGCATAACATATCAATCGCTAAATTAATACAATGGCTTGAACAAGGTGGACCAGTTTCAGCCCGTATAACTGCAGTGAATGTTATAGAATTAATTCCTGATAGTCAGTTAGTCGCTTTTCATATCAAATATTAGCTTTATGAATTATAAGTTTTATTGTAATAATAACTAACTCGGTAAGCAAAAGTAATCTAGATATGGCTAATATTTATAAACTATTATTTAATTAATATTTAACGTTTACGCAAATAACCAAAAACACGATAACTTTCTATTTTCCATAATCCATCTCTATAAATTAACGCAAAGGTTACTCGACTACTTGCGTTAGGACCAAGATTTTGTTGAACAATTTCAATCTCATTGTCGCTAACTCTACTGATAATAGCAACATGGCCATATTGAGACCATCCCTGCACGATAATATCTTCTACTTTCGGTTTGGTCGTTGATCCATTATGGAACTGAAGTAGATTACGTCTGGTATTTATTTTACCGTCAGGAATGGAATCATCGAAAAAATTTATTGTATGGCCATAACTATCCGGCATTTTATGTTTAAAACGTTCATAATAGTAACGTTTAATAAATTCAACACATTGATATTTAAGACCTAAATTATAACCATCTTTAGCGACATTGCGACTACTTAGATGATTAATATTGCCATTATAGTAGACTTTAACACCATTGAATTCGTCGATGACAGTGCCAATTTTACTATCATTAATATTTAAATCAGCATAAGCATAATGATAAAAACTATTTACTCCCAAGATTAAAAAAGAGTTAATAAACAGAAACTGTTTTTTAATTTAAATAACATTTGATTACCTATTAATATTTTTTTTATCATTATTATGCGATTATACCTAATTTTTAGACCTAAAAATTAAGTATAATAGTTGAATCTTATTAAGAATTTTATATATTAATTCATATATCATTGCAATTAATTGTTCAATGAAAAATATAATATTTTCTTTAAATTCAAAGAAAAATTAATTATTACTAACTCATTATTAAACAGAGCAAAGCGTATTTATTGTGATTTTTTGAGATAGTTATCCATTAATGTTAACGTTTCTGAATTATTATCAGAATGTCATTTAACTTCTTGCAATGTCAGATATTAATTTAATAAAAAATAAAGTAAAATAAGCCAATATTTAGATGATTTGTCATAATGATGTGATTGCGTTATTGATTAATCTTATTCAGGTAATTAACGTAAACTATGAATAAAAAAAATTTAATCTGTTTCTTACTTCTTATTTTGATAGTTGGTGTTTATTATAGTTATCAAAAAGATGATGATGTGTCGAACTCACCATCAAATGCAAATCAGTCCGAAATGCCAATTTATCAAAGTGATGATATGGTAACCAATATTTATGATTTGTCAGGTAATCTGGTATATAAAATTGAATCAGGAAAGGTAAAACATTTTGATACTAATAACAATACTGATTTTGATTTACCTAATGTTACACTTTATGCTCAGGATCATGCAGCTACATGGAATATAAAAGCAAAACGCGCGACCTTAACTAATGATAAATTAATTTACCTTTATCAAGATGTAACATTAACTAATTTAATGCCTGATTCTCAATTACAACAAGTTATAACTGATAATGCTGAAGTTGATTTAACAACGCAAATTGTAACGTCTAAAGATCCGGTAAAAATAAGGGGAATTGGTTTTTTCTCAACTGGTGTAGGGTTGGTTGGTAATTTACGGGAAAAAACGGCAAACATACTTGAAAATGTAAAAACTTTTTATAATAGTGAGGCTCAATAAAAAATGAGATCAAAAAAACAAACTTTTTTCCCATTATTTTTTATGCTATGTGCATCATTTACTTGTTTTGCCGACGAGCCTAATGTAGGCGTTTCATCCAACTCTAAAGATCAAAAGATGTTTGTTGATAATAAGCCTATTACAGTTGATGCCGATAATCAACAAATTGAGATCGATAAAAATATTATTACCTTTAGTGGTAATGTCCAGATTATCCAAGATGGTTTAACAATATGGGCAGATAGAGTGGTAATTACTGATATGCAAGACACCAGTAAACAAAAAATAACTGCATATGGTAACCCTGTAAAATATAAACAAATTTTTCCACAAAATAATAAAATAGTAACCGGTCATTCACAGCAGGTTATCTATAATGTTAAGCAAAATAATATAGTATTGCAGGGTAATGCTGAGCTATTTCAACAAGATAATCATATAAGTAGTTCACTAATTACATATGATGTAAAAAAACAGCAAATAGTTGCACATCCAGGTAAAAAAGGTCGGGTAAAAAGCACCATCATGCCTAATCAAGTTAAAGAGATGAATAAATAAATGTCAATTTTAAAAGCAGAAAATCTTGCTAAAGTTTATAAAAAACGACGAGTTGTTGAGGATGTCAGCTTAACCGTAAATTCTGGTGAAATAGTTGGTTTACTTGGCCCTAATGGTGCCGGTAAAACCACTACTTTTTATATGGTGGTTGGCATTGTGACTCTAAATGCTGGAAGAATTTTCCTTGATGATCATGATATCAGTATTTTGCCATTACATGAGAGAGCGCAAAAAGGAATAGGTTATTTGCCTCAAGAGGCGTCAATATTTAGAAAACTTTCTGTTATTGATAATATTATGGCTATTTTAGAAACTCGCAATGATATTGATAAAAATGAAAAGATTAATCGAGCAGAAGAGTTACTCGAAGAATTTCATATTACCCATATCCGAGACAATATTGGTCAATCATTATCCGGTGGAGAACGACGACGAGTTGAGATAGCAAGGGCATTGGCTGCAAATCCTAAATTCATTTTACTTGATGAACCATTTGCTGGTGTAGATCCCATTTCGGTAATTGATATTAAAAATATTATTAAACACTTACGTGATCGTGGTTTAGGCGTACTAATTACCGATCATAATGTTCGTGAAACACTTGATGTTTGTGAACGAGCTTATATAGTTAATAAGGGACATTTAATTGCTGAAGGTACACCAGATAGTATATTAAATAATGAGTATGTTAAACGTGTTTATTTAGGACATGAATTTAGATTATAGATTATGATAAAACAAGGCTTACAACTGAAGGTATCGCAACAGTTGTCAATGACGCCACAATTACAATTAGCTATTCGATTGTTGCAATTGTCGACTTTAGAATTACGTCAAGAAATTCAAACTGTACTTGAAAACAATCCATTATTAGAGATTGCCGATCAGTATGATGAAATTAATGTTGAACAAAATGAACTAAACGAAAACATTGATACTCGTGAAGCATTGGATAGCAAAGAAATCCCCGAGGATATTCCGTTAGATGCCTCATTAGATGATATTTACACTGCAGGTACTCCCTCAGGAACTCACTCAGATTATCGTAATGATGAGTTACCAATTTATCAAGGTGAAACGCATGAAACATTGCATGATTACTTAAAATGGCAATTAGATTTAACACCATTTAGTGACATTGATCGTGCAATTGCTGTTTCGATTATTGAAGCTATTGATGACAGAGGTTATCTAACCGTTTCAACGGAGGAAATTCTAGAGGAACAAGGCAATAGTCAAATTGAACTTGATGAGGTTGAGGCTGTCTTAAAGCGAATTTGGCATTTTGATCCAATTGGGGTTGGAGCGAGATCTCTTCAAGAATGTTTATCTATTCAAACTCAGCATTTAACTCCTCCGGTATTAGTTAAACAGATTATTGATAACTATTTAGATTTATTAGCAAATCATGATTATCGAACATTGAAAAAACGCTTAAATGCTACGGATGAACAGTTAAAAGAAGCTATTAATTTTATCCAGCATTTACAGCCTTATCCTGGTGATTCGGTTAATACCCTACCTCCCGATTATGTTATTCCTGATCTTGTGGTAAAAAAGATTGATGGCAAATGGATTGCTGAATTAGATAGCGATACTGTTCCGACTCTGCGTATTAATCAACAATATGCGGCAATGGAAAAAATTAGTAATGAAAGCGATAGCCAATATATTCGCGCACATTTGCAAGATGCAAATTGGTTTATTAAAAGCGTCGAAAATCGTAATGAGACACTATTAAAAGTAAGTCAATTTATTGTTGAGCACCAACAAGAATTTTTTGAAAATGGTGCAGAATATATGAAACCAATGATTTTGTCAGATGTCGCTATGGCGATTGATATGCATGAATCAACAATTTCACGCGTTACAACGCAAAAATATTTACAATGCCCTAGTGGTATATTTGAGTTGAAATTCTTCTTCTCTAGTCATGTTAATACTGAATCTGGTGGCGAAGCGTCATCTACGGCAATTCGGGCTTTAATTAAAAAGTATATTTCTGAAGAAGATGCTAAAAAACCTTTGAGTGACAGCAAATTAGTTTCAATTTTAGAAAATCAAGGGATTATTATTGCTCGTCGAACGGTAGCTAAATATCGTGAATCTTTAGCGATACCACCGTCAAATCAACGAAAACAGCTTTGATAATAATTGGCTGTTTTCGATTTTTTGATATTAATTACTAAATCACTTTTTGCGTTTCAATAATCATCATATCAGAGGTAAAAGATCCATCTGATTGTAGTTCAAAGTAAGTTTTTATTTCTTGAGATGCACTTATTTGATAAGTTCTTATCGCATCCATTAAATTGCTTGGTGTGCGCATACGTTTTATCCAACTATCAAAAATCAAGGGTAAACGATGGCGTTGAATCTTATCAATAGTAAATCCAGCTTCGCTTAAAAATGTCAACCATTCGCCAGGCGTGTAGTCGCGTACGTGGGATGTATCACGTAGTGCTTCAACTGTTTGTAACCAAATATCTAAAACAGGCTGACCAGGAGAAACGACATCCATAATAATTAATTTACCACTTGGTTTGGTAATTCGATGTAATTCACGCAAACTTTTACCCACATCTTGCCAATGATGGGCAGAATAACGACTGACGACAATATCAAAATAGTTATCGTCAAATGGTTGATGTTCAGCATAACCTTGCACAGTGGTAATATTTTTTAAGTTACGTTCATCGGCAGTTTGTTCAACCACCGCTAACATTTGCTCTGATAGATCATAGGCTGTGACATGTTTAACCAATTTTGCTGCGATAAAACTGACATGACCTGCGCCACAGCCCATATCTAAAAATTCAGCATTAGGATAATTAGTTAAAAAACTGGCTAGATATTCAAGATCAATTCCTTGCGCATGAACTTTACTGGTTAAGTATGCGTTAGCTTGTTCGCCGAACTGTTGATTTACTTTATCGTGATGGGTTGTCATTAATTATTCCTATACAAGGCGCTTGCGCGCCTTTGGATAAATTAGGCTAAAAAAGTAGGGATTTTATGTTCAAAAGAGTTGATTGCATCTTCATGTTGCAATGTCAGACCAATATTATCTAGACCATTTAATAGACAGTGACGTTTGAATGAATCAATCTTAAATGAATATTGTTTATTACCAGCGATGACGACTTCATTAACTAAATCGATAGTGAATTCTATTCCTTCATTTGCTTCAACAAGTTTAAATAACTCATCAACTTCTTCTTCAGACAAGTTAACTAATAATAGTTGATTATTGAATGAGTTATTATAAAAGATATCAGCAAAGCTTGAGCCAATAATAGTTTTAAATCCATAGTCAGTTAATGCCCATGGTGCATGTTCTCGAGATGAACCACAACCAAAATTTTCACGAGCTAATAAAATACTTGCGCCTGCATATCTTGGTTTATTTAATACAAATTCAGGATTAGGTTGTTTACCGGCATCATCTAAAAATCGCCATTCATGAAATGCATGTTGTCCAAATCCTGTACGAGTAACTTTTTGTAAAAATTGTTTAGGAATAATAGCATCAGTATCAACGTTCGCCGCATCTAAAGGAACGACCAATCCTGTATGTGTTGTAAATTTTGCCATGACAAGCCTCCTTAAAATGGTTTGCGAATATCAGTAAAATGGCCAGTAATAGCTGCCGCAGCTGCCATTGCGGGGCTGACTAGATGTGTTCTTGCATCACGACCTTGTCGACCTTCAAAATTTCGATTACTTGTAGATGCACAACGATCACCTGGTGCTAATTTATCATCATTCATCGCTAAACACATTGAGCATCCTGGTAAACGCCACTCAAATCCAGCATCGATAAAAATCTTATCTAACCCTTCTGCTTCAGCTTGCTCTCGTACAGGTCCTGAACCTGGTACGACAAGAGCTTGAACACCATCGGCAACTTTACGGCCTTTAGCAACTTCAGCTGCGGCGCGAAGATCTTCGATACGGGAATTCGTACATGATCCAATAAATACTTTATTGATCTTAATATCAGACATTTTAGTTCCAGCGGTTAACCCCATATAGGCTAATGCACGTTCTGCTGAATGTTTTTCAATTGGATCAGAAAAATCTTGAGGATTTGGTACTTGAGAATCAATAGCGGTTACTTGACCAGGATTAGTTCCCCAAGTTACTTGTGGCGCAATATCTTTACCTTCCAAAGTAACAATGGTATCAAAGTGTGCACCTTCATCGGTTTTTAAGGTTTTCCAGTAGGCGACAGCTTGCTCAAAGTCATCACCTTTAGGTGAGAATTGTCGTCCTTTTAAATATTCAAAAGTGGTTTCATCTGGTGCAACTAATCCAGCTTTAGCCCCCATTTCAATTGCCATATTACATAATGTCATTCGGCCTTCCATTGATAAAGAAGTTATTGCTTCTCCACAAAACTCAACTACATGACCAGTACCGCCTGCACTGGTTGTTTTACCAATGATCGCTAAGATAATATCTTTTGCGGTAATACCATCAGCAACTTTACCTTTGACTTCAATTTTCATTGTTTTAGCTCGACCTTGTTTCAACGTTTGAGTGGCTAAAACATGCTCAACTTCCGATGTCCCAATACCAAAAGCTAATGCACCAAAAGCACCATGTGTTGCTGTATGTGAGTCACCGCAAACAATGGTCATACCAGGTAATGTCATTCCTTGTTCAGGACCAACAACATGAACAATACCGCGTAATGGACTTTGTAATCCATATAAAGATACGCCAAATTCTTCTGCATTTTTGGCTAATTCGGTTAATTGGATTCGCGCCATTTCACTACAAGCACTTAAATCATTGCTTTTCGTTGAAGTATTGTGATCCATGGTAGCAAATGTTTTGTGCGGTTGACGAACTTTACGATTCATTGCTCGTAAACCATCAAATGCTTGTGGAGAAGTAACTTCATGGACTAAATGGCGATCAATATACAAAATAGGCGTTTCATTAGGTGCTTCATAGACAACATGTGCATCGTATAATTTTTGATACAATGTTTTTGGTTTTGTAGACATTGCTTATATTCCTTTAATATTCTTGCAACAGGGTTAATAATATTTATTAACCCTTACTTTAAAAATTAAATTAAACGACAAATGGTATCGCCCATTTCATCGGTAGAAACATAACTACCACCACGAGCAAGATCAATAGTGCGAGTACCTTGTTCTAAAGCTTTATTCACTGCATTTTCAATGGCTTTAGCAATATCATCACGTTTTAAGCTATAACGAACTAACAGTGCTAATGATAAAATTTGTGCAGCAGGATTAGCAATATTTTTACCTGCAATATCTGGTGCACTACCTCCAGCGGGTTCATACAAACCAAAGCCATCTTCATTTAAACTAGCAGAAGGCAACATTCCCATAGAACCAGTAATCATGGCACATTCATCTGATAGGATATCACCAAATAAGTTAGAACAAAGTAATACATCAAATTGTGCAGGATCTTTCACTAATTGCATAGTGGCATTATCAATATACATATGCTCTAATGTGACATCTGGGTATTGTTTAGCTACTTCACTTACAACTTCACGCCACAAAATGGAAGTTTGTAGAACATTTGCTTTATCTACAGACGTTACTTTTTTACGACGGATTTTGGCTGCTTCAAATCCCATACGGGCAATTCGTTCAATTTCAAAGCGGTGATAAACTTCAGTATCAAAAGCACGCTCTTGTGGACCTGTTCCTTCACGACCTTTTGGCAAACCGAAATAGATACCACCAGTTAACTCACGCATACATAAAATATCAAAGCCACGCTTAGCAATATCTTCACGTAATGGGCATAATTCTTCTAAACCTTGATATAAACTAGCAGGGCGCATATTGGCAAATAATTTAAAATGTTTGCGCAATGGTAATAGAGCACCGCGTTCAGGTTGTTGGTCTGGTGGTAAATTTGTCCATTTTGGACCGCCAACTGAGCCAAATAAGATAGCATCAGCTTTTTCACATCCTTCTAGTGTCTCTTTTGGTAGTGGGCAACCGTGAATATCAATTGCAGCACCTCCCACATCATATTCACTAGTTGTTATAGCTAGGTTATATTTTTGACGAATAACATCTAACACTTTATAGGCTTGTTTCATCACTTCTGGGCCTATACCGTCACCAGGTAATACTGCAATATGGTAATTTTGTGACATATCTATTCCTTAACA
Source organism: Gilliamella sp. A7 (assembly GCF_002142015.1). NCBI lineage: Bacteria > Pseudomonadati > Pseudomonadota > Gammaproteobacteria > Orbales > Orbaceae > Gilliamella > Gilliamella sp. A7. The sequence goes on along the minus strand of NZ_NASN01000022.1, from coordinate 26,621 downwards.
ATCTAATTATATTTTAAGTATTTCGTTATTAAGTAACGAAACAATGTTTACTTTTTAGTCTTGCTGCAATTTCTGTTTCTGTTCTGCAACCTGATTTGCTCTATAAACATTATTTAACACATTAATTAATGCTAATGCTGATGAATGAACAATGTCGGTAGCAAGCCCAACTCCATGGAATTTACGTCCTTTATATTCGGCAACGATATCGACTTGGCCCAAGGCATTTTCACCCTGTCCTTTAGATGCTAATTGGTATTTCACAATTGAAATAGGTTCGCCAGTAATACGATTTATCGCTTGATAAACAGCATCAACAGGGCCATTACCGGTTGCTGCATCTGAATATTTTTGATCGCCAATAATCAAACTTACTGAAGCAGTTGATACGACAGTAGAGCCAGATTGTACATTAAAATAATCCAATACATAATGCTCTTCATCATCTTTAAGTTGATTAATAAAAATCAATGCTTCTAAATCATAATCAAAAACTTGGCCTTTTTTATCGGCAAGTTCTAAAAAGGCTTGGTAAACTTGATCTAAATTATAATCACTATCCTGATAACCTAATTCAGCTAAACGATGTTTTACTGCAGCTCGGCCTGAGCGTGAGGTTAAATTTAGTTGAATTTGATTTAAACCGATTGATTCTGGGGTCATTATTTCGTAGGTTTCACGATTTTTTAGCACTCCATCTTGATGAATTCCTGATGAGTGTGCAAAGGCATTACTACCAATTACCGCCTTATTAGACGGTATTGGAGTGTTGGTAATTTGGCTGACGATTTGACTGGTACGATAGATCTCTTGATGATTAATATTGGTATGAACGTTTAAAATATTTTGGCGGACTTTAATCGCCATAATAACCTCTTCTAAAGCTGTATTACCAGCGCGTTCACCTAAACCATTCATCGCCCCTTCAATCTGCCTAGCACCTTCTTGAATCGCGCTAATCGAGTTAGCCACCGACATGCCCAAGTCATCATGACAATGAACAGAGATAATCGCTTTATCAATGTTCGGGACACGTTCAAATAAGGTATGAATAATGCCACCAAATTGATAAGGGACAGTATAACCGACAGTATCCGGTATATTGATCGTGGTTGCCCCTGCTTGAATTGCTGCTTCAACAATCCGACATAAGTTATCAATTGGGGTACGGCCTGCATCTTCACAAGAAAACTCCACATCATCTGTATAATTACGTGCACGTTTAACACAGTGCACAGCCTGTTGAACGACATCTTCAAATGTCATTTTTAATTTATCTTTAACATGTAACGTTGATGTTGCCATAAATGTATGAATACGAAATTGATCGGCTACTTTTAAAGCTTCAGCTGCAACATCAATGTCTTTATCAATACAACGAGACAATGCACAAACACGACTATTTTTAATGGTTTTAGCAATAGTTTGTACTGATTCAAAATCGCCTGGAGATGAGATAGGGAAACCAACTTCCATTACATCTACCTGCATTCTTTCTAATGCTAAAGCTATTTGAAGTTTTTCTTTAACACTTAAACTTGCTTGTAACGCTTGTTCACCATCACGTAATGTTGTGTCAAAAATAATAATTTGATCGCTCATTGTTATTTCCTTTATATTTTAGCGCTATCTCGGTATTTCAAGTTAAGAAAACAAAAAAACCCGCACTTTAGCGCGGGTTCTTGTTAATTTGTTGAGTTAATTATTAAATTACTTTTACTCCACACACAAGCTATCCGCGCACAATGATGCGAGGAGGAGGCTGAGTAGGAGGTTAGTACATTTAATCATTAACATCTCAACTATTATATTATGAATAAAATATTTACACTATTTCTATCAAAAAAAGGTGCTAATGTCAAGAATAAATATTGATTAAATCAAATAGTCAGCTATAAATAATATAGCTATTTTATTGAAAATAGTTCATTCAAGCATTAATCTACTCTACAAATGACTCTAAGTGTCGGTGTTTCTTGTGGCAACTTTTTAATACTGCCATCATTAAAATTAATTGTAAAAAATTGAGTTCCTTTCGGGTTTTGATCTATCGGTTCTTGCTTGCATTCTTGGTTATTATTTAAGTTATTCCAGTAATTATCAATATTGCTTAATTTTTTTGATTTAACGAACTCATTATCAGTAGTCGCTAAAGTTAACGCATAATAGACAGCACAACTGTCTAATTTATACTATAGCTTGACGATATTATTGTTATTATCTTTAATTTCTAGCCTGAAAGTTCCTGTCGCTTTAAATCCTTCATTATCATCACCATCATTATCTTCAAAATATTTTTTGTCAGTTAGAATTGTTTCGAGCTCTACTGGTTCCTTTTTATAATTCTGATACCAACGTGATAACTTTATCAAATGTATCAATAGATTTAGGGCGGTCAATTAGTTCTTCAGGGGAAGAGTTAAAATCAGGACGATAATAAATTAAGTTTGCATCTTCAACTGGCGCTTGTTTACTATTTGAAGATGTAGTTTGAGTTTGGTTACCGTCTTTTTTACTGCTATCCAGAGTAAATCTGAAATATCGGAAGGTGTTTTATATTAATTGAGTGAAATATAGGGTGCGGTACCATTAATTGCCAAAACGCTTACTTCTGTTAAGGCTGTAACTTGGAATGGAAGCTGCAAAATAAGTACAACATTACCACAAATGTATATAATTTTGTCGCTATAGGCTTATTCGATACAATAACATTTTTTCTATACCTAATATAATGCCCTTAAATTAACTTAGTTTCCATTGTAAGGTTCTTAAACGAATACGTAGCCTCAAAAGCCGGCCATAATAATTTAAATCGTTTTTAATATAAATAATTCGTTTGTTTATTAAGTTATTATAATATAAAGTAAAAAAACCTTATATAATCTTTATCTTTAAGAATAGATGAATTGTTTCAATAAACAGTTTTTTTGTATAATAATGTTCCATTGATATAACTAAGTGACTACTAATTAAATTTGATTAATGCTATATTCCTGTAAGTAGTTAGATCGTAATTTTGACAAAGATATTTGATTAGTCAGATTTAAAATTCATACTAATTGCTATTTACTCACAATTAAAAAAATGGAGTCAACAGATGAACATTGTCGAAATTTCTCAAAAACGTTATACCACCAAACATTATGATAAAACTAAAAAAATTCCTAAAGAAAAAATAGAACAGTTACTTACTGTTTTAAGAAACAGTCCGTCTTCAGTTAATTCACAACCTTGGCATTTTTATATTATTGATAATGATGTAGCTAAAGATAAAATTTTACCTGCTATAGCTGAATTTAATCAGCCACGAGTAACCGATTCGTCTCATACTATTTTATTTTGTATTAAATCACCTTTAGAAGATGCCCATTTGGTTAATTTGCTTAACCAAGAAGAGAAAGATGGACGATTACCATCATCTGAGCTTAAACAAACTCAGGATGAGTCAAGACGTTTCTTTGTCACTAAAAACAGCAAAACAATTGAGTCCCAACAGAGTTGGGAAGGTAAACAAACTTATTTAGCATTAGGGCAATTACTTTTTGCCGCTGCTGCTATTGGGGTTGATTCTACCGCTGTGGAAGGCTTTGATTGTGACAAAATGGATGAGATTTTAGATCTAAAACGCAAAGGATTAAAAAGCTTAGTCATTGCGACACTAGGTTATCGCTCTGAAAATGATGGTAATGCCCATCGTCCAAAATCACGTTTACCAGAAGAACAAATCTTCACTTTTTTATAACAAAATGTCGCTATAGCTTATCCCACCAGATGAATAGTGGGATAAGTTCACGAGTGTTATTTTGAATAAAAATTATTATATTGCATTAGATTATCTTCAAGAACTTGTCGTTGTTTGGGTGTAAAATCCTCATTATAAAATAGATAACTCATAGAACTATTTATAAGAAAAAGATAACCTTTTTTCACTTTTCTTATTTTATAAAGTTGGCTATATTTGATTATACTAATACCTATTTGATTTTTGTTTATCATTATAAATCTATCATCATAAAATATTACTCTTGAATAAAGAAAAAAATCATTGGTTGTTTTAAACTGATTCTTAGCTGAACATTTAATACCAGGTTTAATACTGAAGTAGATTGCAATTGAATATAAAATTGTAAAATAAACGAAAAATAATGCCTTACTAGAATCTTTTATCAAAAAATAGCACGGTAAAAACATTACAAGTATATAAATAGGCGTCATTATAGATTTTTTAAACAATAAATAATAAAAGCAATAATAGATTCTATTAATATCCATTTTATAGTTGTTTATCTCTGCTATTTGGTTTTCTAAATTTTTTCCTAAATAATCACATAAAAAATCATGAATAATTTCTAGTTCATCTGATTTGAAAGACTGTTGACTAACAAAATAAAAATCTTGATTATTGATAAAAAATAAATAGCCGTTTTCAGTTTTATTAATGCAATATAAATCTTGATAGTAGAAAGTGTTGATTTCATTTTTATCTTTATTAAAAATGACTAATTTTTCATTATTAAACGACATAGTAAAGTGTCGCATATTATCTGGGGTTGAATCATTCAATTTTTGCGCGAACTCATGGTCTAATACGCCATATTTTGCATGATAAGCATCTAACCAATACTGGGTATTAACATAATACTCAATAATTACAGTTTGTTTTTCCATTTTATTCCTTATAAATTATTTAGTATGTTTATACATAATTTTCAATAAACAATCATATATTAATTGAATATTGAATTAAATATTAGTTAATAGACCTTCTATATTTATAACATAATTCATAAATAACCCTAGACCACACAGCTAGAATCATTACAATATAGGCCATCAATCACATAGCAATACTATTTGCTAGTTTTAATTAATTAAACGGATAATGTTTTATGGCGCAATATGTCTATACCATGAACCGCGTGGGGAAGATTGTTCCTCCTAAACGCTATATTTTAAAAGATATTTCTTTAAGTTTTTTTCCAGGAGCCAAAATTGGTGTTCTCGGTTTAAATGGAGCAGGTAAGTCTACATTACTACGAATTATGGCTGGAGTAGATACCGAGATTGAAGGTGAAGCTCGTCCGCAACCAGGTATTAAAATCGGTTATTTACCTCAAGAACCTAAACTTGACCCTAAACAAACTGTACGTGAAGCAATTGAACAGGCTGTTGGTGATGCTAAAAACGCATTGGCCCGTTTAGATGAAGTTTATGCCGCTTATGCCGATCCTGATGCCGATTTTGATAAATTAGCGAAAGAACAAGCCGAGCTTGAAGCAATAATTCAATCGCAAGATGCCCACAATCTTGATAACCAATTAGAGCGTGCAGCTGACGCCTTACGCCTACCAGATTGGGATGCAAAGATTGAAAATTTATCAGGTGGTGAGCGTCGTCGTGTTGCTATCTGCCAATTATTGCTTGAAAAACCAGATATGTTATTAATTGACGAACCAACCAACCATTTGGATGCTGAATCTGTCGCTTGGCTAGAACGCTTTTTACATGATTATGAAGGAACCGTAGTTGCAGTTACCCATGACCGTTATTTCTTAGATAATGTTGCTGGTTGGATTTTAGAGTTAGACCGTGGTGAAGGTATTCCATGGGAAGGTAACTACTCGTCTTGGCTTGAACAGAAAGATCAGCGATTAGCTCAAGAAGCGGCAACCGAATCAGCTCGTCGTAAATCAATTGAAAAAGAATTGGAGTGGGTACGCCAAAATCCAAAAGGTCGTCAAGCAAAAAGCAAAGCACGGTTAGCGCGTTTTGAAGAATTAAATAGCAATGATTACCAAAAACGTAATGAAACCAACGAGCTCTTTATTCCACCTGGGCAACGTTTAGGTGATAAAGTTATTGAAGTGGCTAATTTAACCAAATCATATGGCGATCGCGTATTAATTGATAATCTTTCTTTTAGCATTCCGAAAGGAGCCATTGTGGGTATTATTGGGCCTAATGGTGCTGGTAAATCGACGCTATTTAGAATGTTATCAGGTAAAGAACAACCGGACTCAGGTACGATCACTTTAGGTGACACAGTACAACTTGCCTCTGTTGATCAGTTCCGTGACAGCATGGATGATAAAAAGACCGTTTGGGATGAAATTTCCAATGGCCAAGATATTATGCGTATTGGTAATTTTGAGATCCCAAGTCGTGCCTATGTTGGACGCTTTAATTTCAAAGGCGTTGATCAGCAAAAACGTGTTGGTGAGCTGTCTGGTGGTGAACGCGGGCGTGTACATTTAGCTAAATTATTACAAGTTGGTGGCAATGTACTATTACTTGATGAACCGACTAATGATCTTGATGTCGAAACCTTGCGTGCGCTTGAAAATGCGTTATTAGAGTTTCCGGGCTGTGCATTAGTCATCTCGCATGACCGCTGGTTCCTTGACCGTATTGCTACTCATATTTTAGATTATCAAGACGAAGGGCATGTTGAGTTCTTCGAAGGTAACTTTACTGAATATGAAGAGTGGAAAAAACGTACCTTAGGGGCAGAGGCGCTTGAACCTAAACGAGCTAAATATAAACGAATTAGCAAATAGCTTTTGAGCTCCATTTTATCTACCGCCGATGGATATCGGCGGATTGTCTTATCATAGCCATATAATCAACTTTTAAAGCAATGATTTTGATGTTTTAACTAACTTAGCGAAGGTATCGGTTAATAATTTAGGAATGGCCGTAATACCACGAGCTTTTGCATCATCACAAACGGCAATCGCTAAATCTGGTTTAGAACTTTTGTGGATCGCTTTTTGAATAATTTTTGGTACCGACATATCAATATGAGCAACGGTATTATAAGCAGCTAATTTATATACGTGACTAAAACCATGTTTAAATAGAAAATTTTCAATGTCACGGGCTGGTAATACGGTGATATAGTCATTTAAATTTTCGCCGGTTGCACATTGTGATTGTACCGTCTCAGCATATTTTTTTCCTGCCATATCACCATCAGTAATGACGTACCAGCGGATCCCCATTTTGTTGGCATAGTGAATTAATGGTTTTAAACCACATTGTGCAAATTCTAACAATTGGATCCCCTCTGAACTTAGATGATAGCCACTTTGTTCGGCAAGCTCTCTGAGTAACCATACTTCAGTCTCACCTTCAACCAGCAACCAACAACGGGCAAATAGCGCAGTAGGGCGTCGATAAAGAACATGGAACAAAATACGTCGGCTATCGCCAACACTTAATGAATGAGGAGCAATGTACTTACTCACAATTTGATCGGGTTGGCGGATCAATCGGTTAATACTCTCTAATGGAAACAGAGAAACTAAATCACTTGAGTTAGAGGTAATGATTTTTTGGGTAGGTAAATTTTTTAACAGTCGGAAGCCAACCGATAAAATAATTGGATGTAACTGACTTTCTGGTTCTTCTAAAACTAAAATTGGCACTGAACTATGAGAGAGAGGATTATCCCCTTTAGCATTAACAATCGAACCAAATATACCTAAAAGTGCGGTACGAAGATAATCATTATCTAAATCATCTAATACATTATTGATTCGTTCGAGCGAATTCCAATCTTCAGTTTTTGGATTACTTTTTTGTACTAATTGTTTATAGTTAAATCGTTTTTGAGAATCAACAAAATAGTATTCTAATAACGAACGAGCAGCTTGTAAGCCACGATTAAGCTCATCTTGACTTAATTGTGCCGAGTGTGCTTTTAATTGATCAGATAGTTGTTCAATAAAGTATTGTGATAAAGGTTCATTTGTGACAGGTAAATCCTTAGCATTCACTGAATTTTTTAGCGGCATGATCGGATTTAAGTTAATCAAAATAGCGATTAATAATTTTGGATTATCCAGATTTAACGTTTCGCCATGTTCATTCAGCAAATTATGTTCAGTGATAATAGTATCACCATTTTTTTTGGCATTAATCTGGTAAGTAATTCGATATAGATTATCTGCTGGTGAGCGATAACTAACTGCTGTCAAAGGTTGATAAGCTTGTTCGGTTAATTGAGTTGCATAAGATTCACAATAAACAACATTTATTGAGATGTGATTACCATCATCTTTATCATAATAGAAATCTGAATTAACAAATTGATAAAATTTATTATCAAGAGTTAGCAATTTTAATGCACTGATTAAACTCGATTTACCCCATTGGTTTTCACCAATAAGTACACTAGATTTAGCATTAAGCCTTAATGAAAGTTGCTTAATCCCCCTAAACCCTTTGATATCAATTTGTTCAATAAACATGTCATTTCCTTATGATTAAAGATGATACTTTTCAGTTCTTTTAGCGATGCGCTCAGCTTTTCGCTTAGCACTATCAATTAATTTATGTTCATTGCGCAAAATGGTTTTAATTGGTTTATTAAAATAGTTTCTTAAAAAACGCCAAATATCACGTTGGTTAAGTCCAATATTGGTTGATGAAAAATAGAGCCCAATTAAATCTTTATCACGCCAACGAGTTGGAACTTTTTTACGTGTTTGTGCACGATGAAGATCAATCACAGAAAGTTTTATTTGCTGATTATTTTCAAACAAAGGTAAATCCAATAAAAAATGACATAAATAACAATCACGATGATTTACGCCAGCACCATGCATTTTAGCGGTCATATTTGCTAAATAAATAGTTAATGAGCGTTTTAAATGATAGCTAGGTGGGTTGGTTAGCCATGGTTTAGTGAAATCTTCTAAACTAATAGTCGGATTAAGGTCTTTGGTAATAATAAATGAATGCCGAGTAAGTGGATTTAATCCTTTCCGTCCAAAAGCTCGCCCATCCATGGTGTTGACACCAACTTGTTCTAAACGATGAATTGCATCCCACTCTTGTTTAGCATCTAAAACCGGTAAACGTAGCGAAATAAGGTTTTTTACAATCTCTTTTACCGTTGTACCACGGTGAATTTTAATGAAATATGATTGATCTTCTAATTGGAAATTAAGGGTTTTACGTTGTTTGACTGCACGGTAAACTTTACCTGAAATTAATTCCACTTCATTAAATGGATCTTTACCTTGCCATAATTGTTGAAAGGGGGATTTAAGTTTAATTTCATTCATAATGACATCCTAAAATAATGTCTGCTGCTCGTTGGGCTAAATGATATAAATCTTCACTATTACTATAAGCAACGGCATTATTATGCCAATTAACCCATTGATCTTTATCTCTAATTGATTGTTCTAACGTTTGATCTAAAATGTTTTGCTTATAAGGTTCTGATAATACAATACCAGCATTAGCTTGACTAATGTGATAAGCATATCCGGAAATACCTGATACGATCACTGGAACCCCTGCCGCTAACGCTTCAATCAAAACCATACCAGCCGCTTCTTGCCTTGCAGGATGTAGTAATAAATCAGCTGAAAATAAGAAATCAGGGATATCATTGCGACCAGAGAAGAATCTCACCTGTTTAGCAATACCTAATTCATCTGCTAATTTTTGATATGCCTCTGGTTTATCTTGCCCAACCACCAAATAAATAACTTTTTGTTTTAGTTCATTAGGTAAGGTTGCGATTGCTTTCAAAGAGCGATCAACGCCTTTACGTTTAAAATCAGAGCCAATTTGCACAATCATAAAATCATCTTGGCCAATTTGATTAGATTGTCGAAATTGTTCACGTTTTTTAGGGGCATCAATGTTATATTTACGATCTAAAGCAATGCCGGGTGGTAATAAAAAGAATCGTTCATCTTGAGTATGATAGTGGTTTTTAAAATCTTGAATCTGTTGTTTGGTTAACGCCATAATCTTAGTTTGTGAACTAGGGGAAAATACCGCCTGCTCAAAAGCTAAATAATGTTTGCAACGTTTCGACAGTTTATAAAAAAAGCCTTTGTGTGCGGCTTTTTCAGCAAAACATGTATCGCCAGCAAAATAGACATCCAATCCAGGCATTTTGTTAAAGCCTACCACACAATCTACAGGATTGCTTTGTAAGTGAGCCTTTACCCAATGGTAATAAGCTTGATTACGGCTATGGTTAGATAATCCTTTTTTAGGAACGATGATGATATCAAAACCAGCCGGTTTATCGCCTTGCCAATCCAATACATAAACACGGATTTGATGACCTTGAGCTTGGCAAGCAGTAGCAATTTGCAAAAAATCGCGTTGCAAACCGCCAAAAGGGAAAAATTTATAAATACAAAAAGCTAGTTGCATGCAGATTATCTCAAATGATAAAACATCATTATATACTTGTTGTTAGTAAAGGTACAAAAATACTCAAGTTCAAGCAAATTTTTATGTAAAAAATTAGTTTTTATAAATCAAACATTTTATTAGAATATTACATAAATAAAGTTGTTTTTTGATTAAAAACAAAAAAAATAAAATTTACATAAAAAATCAAAATGATAATATGAGGCCTGTTTTTGACAAATCTAAATAATTAAAGCTATACAGTAAAAATATTTCTCAATAAGGTAAAAAGAAATGGCAATATATAAAATTAGTGAATCTTTATTATTTCCTTGGATGAAGTCTACAATTGGAATTGATGATAATCTTATTCAACTTAATCAAGCGAATAGCATATTAGGCATTATTCCATTAGGTTATATTAAACAAAATATTCCAATCAACAATATTAGTGCTTCAATGGTATATCGTCACTATAATTTTATTGCACTATTAATTGGATTGATTTTTATGGGCTTGGGTATTATTGGTATTATCCATTTCATCATAAGTTTTTATAATATAGAAATGACGTTTTTGCTACCACTAGGCCTTTATATCTTTTTAAGAGGTATTACATCAGCTTTGATTATTCAACGTTCGGGCGATGACTATTGTATTTGTACGCCTTTTTATGAGCAAAAAACTTTAAATCAAATTAACGATGAATTAAATAAGAAATTAATTCAACGAGCAGAAAACACAGATCTAAGTCAATTCTTTGATAAAAAATCAAAATAAGTTTTAAATGTATTAAGATAAGCTTTATCTATAATGTAGTTTGATAAAGCTTTTGATATTATTTATTAGATACTCACTCTAACACCAACTAAATTTAAAAAACGGCCAAATTAATGAGTATATCGCATCTGATACATGGCTATATTTTAATTCGTTATTCATAATTAAAAAATAAAGTTAATCTAAATGCTAATTAAATATAGCAATAAGTTTGGTTTGCATCATGGTTACCTAGTGGTAATTAACAAAGATTAATACTCTTATTTTGCACGAATTTTATTGCAACAAGTATACTCATAGCTAGTCATAAAAGTCTAAAATTATTTCCTCGGAATATCTTGCTGAATTTATAAGTTCAATATTTAACGAGTAAATATGTCGGCTAAAAAATTTGAGGAAAGGGGGTTTTTGAAGCGGAAATTTATATAATTTAGTTAACAAATGTAATTGTTATCGCAATTATAAGGACTAAAAATAGGCTTTCCTCAAAATTTTTGTCATGTTGATGGTATTTTATTGTTTGAAAGAGTAAGTATCACCAATAGCACTACCTTGTGCACCAAACTGTCGTAAATTATGATCAACTGCATTCATTGATTGCCAATGGTTTTCACACCAATCAGGGGCCAGTAAGGTTGGTTTTCTGGCATTGGCTGAAATCCGATGATATAAAATATTGGCTGGTGTTTGTCGAATAATATCACCGGCAATATCGACATAATCTTCAAGAGATAACACATTGATCCGCCCAGCTCGCCATGCTTTGGCCATAATACTGCCTTCAACAATATGTAAAGGATGAATTTTTAAACCATCAACGCCACTGTCTAAGACCTTGTTTAAAGTGATGAGATTGTCTGGTTTATTCTCTTTGGGTAAGCCAATAATAAGGTGAGTACATACTTTAATGCCTAATTGCCGTGCTTTTTGTACCGTTTGGTGATAATCCGCAAAAGTATGACCTCGATTAATTTGGTGTAATGTTTTGTCATGTGCGGTCTGTAATCCGAGTTCTAACCAAACTTCATAACCGCTGGATTGGTAATGTGCCAGCAAATCAAGAGCTTCATCGGGGACACAATCTGGTCGTGTGCCGACGCAAAGCCCGACAATATCTGCACTATTCAGCGCTTCTTCATACATATTTTTAAGAATTTCAACTTCAGCATAGGTACTAGTATAAGCCTGAAAATAAGCAAGGTACCGTTTAGATTTTTTCATCTGTTGCGCTTGCGACATAAGCTGCTGCGAAATTGATTTAACCTGTATAGACTCATCAATGATTGACGCTACATTGCAAAAAGTACACCCACCCTGACCAATGGTACCATCACGATTGGGACAGCTAAAACCACCGTGTAAAGTGAGCTTATAGATTTTTTCGCCATAGCGACGTTGTAGATCGGAACCAAATGTATTAACGACTAAATGAAGTTGCATGTTATACCAAATAAAATTTTTGCTTATTCTACCAAGATATTCCTGATACTCAATTGCAATTGAGCTAGAGATAATGATTAATAAGATTATTATTCTCTAATAGATTGTTTGCATTATCAAACTAGATAATTTATCAATGATAATGGTTTTAAAAATATTGAGGAAAAGGGTTTTAGTCGGCTAAATGATATTGTGCTGTAAAGCATTTTAATTATTATTCTAACTGTCTATAAATATTATTTATAACTTCAAAAAAAGATTGAAATTAAAGGTCGATTAAGTAAGGATAGTAGCTCATGATGTTTTTTTGTGCTAATTAAATACTGTAACAAGTCGTTACGTTGATGTAATTGCCTACAAGGAGCCAATATGTTTAGTAAACAAATGACCATTGCCGATTATGATCGAGAGTTATGGGATGCCATTAAAGGCGAAGAACAACGCCAAGAAGATCATTTAGAACTTATTGCATCGGAAAACTATACCAGCCCACGAGTGATGCAAGCACAAGGTACTCAACTAACCAATAAATATGCTGAAGGCTATCCTGGTAGGCGCTACTATGGCGGTTGTGAATATGTTGATATTGTTGAGCAGTTAGCTATTGAGCGTGCTAAAGAACTATTTGGTGCAGATTATGCTAACGTTCAACCGCATTCTGGCTCACAAGCCAATTTTGCTGTTTATATGGCATTGTTAAAACCGGGTGATACGGTGCTAGGCATGAATTTGTCACAAGGGGGGCATTTAACACATGGTTCACCAGTCAGTTTTTCAGGTAAGCTGTATAATGTGGTTGCTTATGGCGTCGACGAAACTGGCCATATTGATTATGATCAATTAGCGAAAATTGCTTTAGAGTCAAAACCAAAAATGATTATAGGTGGTTTTTCTGCTTATTCTGGTGTAGTTGATTGGCAGCGCATGCGTGAGATTGCTGATAGTGTAGGCGCTTTCTTATTTGTTGATATGGCTCATGTGGCTGGTTTGGTGGCGGCTGGTGTTTATCCAAATCCAGTGCCTTTTGCTCATGTTGTGACGACAACGACGCATAAAACCCTTGGCGGACCACGTGGTGGACTTATTTTAGCCAAAGGTGGTAGTGAAGAACTTTACAAAAAATTGAATTCTGCTGTATTCCCTGGCGCACAAGGTGGTCCATTAATGCATGTGATAGCGGCAAAAGCAGTTGCTTTAAAAGAGGCAATGGAGCCAGCTTATAAAGAATATCAACAACAAGTTGTGAAAAATGCCCAAGCAATGGTTGATGTGATCATCAAACGTGGTTATAAAGTTGTCTCTGGTGAAACAAAAAATCACTTATTCTTAATAGATTTAGTTGATAAAAATATCACCGGTAAAGAAGCTGATGCTGCTTTAGGTAGTGCTAATATTACCGTGAATAAAAATAGTGTGCCAAATGATCCGCAAAGTCCATTTGTAACATCTGGTGTGCGGATTGGTACACCTGCAGTGACTCGTCGTGGTTTCAAAGAAGAAGAGTCTCGTGAATTAGCTAATTGGATTTGTGATGTATTAGATAACATTGATGACGAACAAGCTATTCAAGCGGTTAAACAAAAAGTGTTGGCGATTTGCCGACGATTACCTGTTTATCAACATTAATCATAAAATATTCGCCGACGTAATGTCGGCGAAAAATTATTAAGCATTATTCAACAGTTGTTATTGTTTTTCAGTAGTGTTATTTTGTTGCTGACTTAACAGCTGTTGTTGCTGTTTAAAATAATTGGCAATATCTTTTTTAAACCAAAAAGCCGTACCGACGATTACTACGCCTAGTAAAATTGCTGACCAGAATAGTATTCGCGCTTTTTTATTACGTTTTTTTAAAGGGTCAGTTAAATTACGTCTTGCATTGGCAGGTAATTCGGCTTTACTGGTAAGCAGACCACCAAGCAGTAAATTGATTTTAACTTGTCCATTTATCGCCCAACCAGAAGCTTCAAGTAATGGCCCAAGTGTTCTTCTTCTTAATTTTAACCAAGCCAATATTACAGATGGTCCCGATATAATCAAGAACAAGCCGAAAATCACTAATGGGAATTGCCACCATGTAAGCGAGAAGATAGCTTGAAAAATAGTTGCTAAAGCGGTGCCAATGGCGCCAATAGCTAAACCAATAGCTGCAAAGATACCAACACTTTTACCAATATCAAATTTGCTTTCTGGATTTTGTACCGCTTGTGTACTGGTTTTCTCAATGTCAGCATCTTTATTGCTTGCCCATTTATTAATTTGTTCAGTAATTAAACGGCCAATACGTTGATAAGGTGCCCAAATAGCTTGTTGGATACTAATTGGTTTAGTAATCAGCTTAACAACACTTGCATCCCAATCATTGCCTTCATTATCAATAAAAACGCCATTGCGGCCTTCCATTAATAAATCACCTTGTCCAGCGGTAATTGCTGCAGCAATTGTCTGTTTTTTACCGTGCCTTGTACATTCACAATATAATAAACATAGTTCAGAATAATTAGCCATAGTCGAATGTTTAGCTATATTCTCTACGGCAACACAGAGGGTAGCACAACGACCGTCAATATAAAGTTTACCTAGTTGAAAAGCCGCATAATGGTCAAGTGAAAAGAATTCAGCAAATGAAGCAAAGTTAATCAATAAACGATAGAGATGTTTTTGAAATAATACTAGTTTTTCTAATACAAAAACATCTGAAGCTGAAATAGGTGTTTGGTTATCCTGTTCGACCATGTTTTCAAATTCATTTAGTAAATTATCATTAACTAAATTAGCGATTTGATTGCCAGTAAGATCCTCAATGCTAATGGTTGGTTTAGTTGTAACACTTAACTGTTGCATATCAGGTTTAGAACTGATTAGTGTCGCGTAAGCATTAAGACCTGTTTGAATATCTTGCCATTCTTGTGCTGTTAGCCGATTAGCATCGGCTAAGTGTGAAGCGATTAAATCTCTAAATCGAATGATTTTACTTTTCCACAGTGGGTTAAGGCCATTAACCAAATCTAATGCGTTATTGGTATCAATTCTAGATAGAGGTAGCTCAGATAAAGCTTCATCAGATAGTAAACCATTTTGGGTTGGGACAATATATTTCTCGTCAACATTTAACGCCGTTTGTGCCTGAGGTGCGTATTGTGCTAATTCAACACGCAGAAAGTAGTCATCAATTTTCGGCTTTAATTCTTGAACTAATTTCCATATTTCTGAGCGGTTTTCGCCAAAAGGAGTTTGGGTATTACTGATATCGGTTTGCCATTTTTGCCAACTTTTTAGGTTTTTAAAAAAAGTTTGCGCAATCTCTAGATTAATTCCATCCTGACCACTTATATCTTTTTCCGCACCAGTTGTTTTTATTGCTGCCAGAATAAAATTTTGCATCTCAGGCGATAATTCGGCTGAAGGTGGAAAAATTAAATCACCATTGTAGAGTTTGCTGGCATTAATCTTAAGTGATTGTTGCACATCATCTTGCGTTAAATAATCTGCTTGGCTTTTATTTAAATTCGCTAAAATGCTATGGGCGGTAATTAATAATTTTTTACCTTGTTCGCTTGAATCATCAATTTGTGATAATGGCAAAGTTTGTGATGATTGTACAATATTGTCAAAAGAAACTATTTTATCTTTAAGCCAATTAATTGCCTCTAGAATATCGGGAATACGAATGCGATCATCGTTATCTGAATCTAATAGTTGTAATGTTCTTTGATCAAAATCTAGCCCTGTTGTTGGGCAACTGAGTGCAACCCATAATTTAGGATCTAAATTGGGTAAATTGATAATGTCATTGGCATTTTGTAATACGACTTGATCTAATCCACCAACACGTTGAAATGTCCAAGTATGACTCATAATCACCTCCATACCGAAATATTACTAATATATTCAATTATTAATAATTATAACAGTATTTATTTTTTTGAAGAGAATTGGAATGCTCACATTTAAGAGCCGCTAATTGTATCTTTGATAATTGATTTTGGTGGCCAACCACAACTTTATGATAGAATACCGCCTTATTATTTAATATCCAAATAAAAACCACAAATATGTCATTAATTAATCTTACCAATGCTTATTTATCATTTAGTGATGCGCCACTTCTTGATCATATTGATATGTCTATAGAAATTAACGAGCGAGTCTGTCTTGTTGGTCGTAACGGTGCCGGTAAATCAACTCTGCTAAAAGTGCTGAATAAAGAAGTACCGCTCGATGAAGGACAAATTGTTTATGAAAACAATGTTATTGTCTCTCGATTGCAGCAAGACCCCCCTCGAGATATTCAAGGAAATGTTTTTGATTTTGTTGCGGAAGGTTTAAAAGAACAAGCGCAATTATTAAAAGATTACTATGCATTGTCACACTTGGTTGAAACTGATCCAAGTGAGAGTAATCTATCTAAATTAGCTAAAATGCAAGAACAGCTTGATCACCAAAATGGTTGGCAATTGGATAATCGTATTCGTAATGTCATTTCCTCATTATCGTTAGATGGTGAGGCATTATTGTCTTCGTTATCGGGTGGTTGGTTGCGTAAAGCAGCATTAGCAAAGGCACTAGTTTGCCAACCATCAGTACTGTTATTGGATGAACCAACTAACCATTTAGATATTGATACTATTAAATGGCTGGAAGAGTTTTTAAAAAGCTTTAATGGCAGTATTGTTTTTATATCGCATGACCGATCCTTTATTCGGCAAATGGCGACTCGGATTATTGATTTAGATCGCGGTAAGGTTGCTTCTTGGGGCGGTGACTATGACAGTTATTTGTTAGGTAAAGAAGAAGCGCTGCGTGTTGAAGAGTTACAAAATGCCGAATTTGATAAAAAGTTAGCACAGGAAGAAGTCTGGATCCGTCAGGGTATTAAAGCTCGTCGAACTCGTAATGAGGGTAGAGTGAGAGCATTAAAAGCGATGAGACAAGAATATTCACAGCGTCGTCAAGTTATGGGCAATGCAAAAATGCAGATCGAGGAAGCACTGCGTTCAGGAAAAATTGTCTTTGAGCTAGATAATGTCAGTTATCAAATCGATGATAAAGTGTTAGTTAAGGACTTCACGGTACAAGTGTTACGTGGTGATAAAATTGCTTTAATTGGCCCCAATGGTATTGGTAAAACCACATTATTAAAACTGATGCTAGGTAGTTTAGCACCGACCTCAGGAAGTGTTCATTGCGGAACCAAACTTGAAGTGGCTTATTTTGATCAATATCGATTAGAGCTTGATCCAGAAAAAACCGTTATGGATAACCTTGCAGAAGGTAAGCAAGAGGTGATGGTAAATGGTCGCTCAAGACATGTGCTTGGCTATTTACAAGATTTCCTATTTCCACCAAAACGAGCTCGAACACCGGTTAGAGCACTATCGGGTGGTGAACGAAATCGTTTACTATTAGCAAAATTATTTTTAAAACCAAGTAATTTATTGGTGCTTGATGAACCAACTAATGACCTTGATATTGAAACTTTAGAGCTATTAGAAGAACTTGTGAATGATTATCAAGGAACGGTTTTATTAGTCAGCCATGATAGACAATTTGTCGATAATGTGGTCACTCAGTGTTGGTTTTTTGAAGAACAAGGCCGAATTGGTATTTATGCTGGTGGTTATACTGATGCTTTACAGCAACAACAGCAGGCTAAACCAGTGAGTAATCATGTCACCAGTAGTAAGATCAATGAATCAGCTAAAAGTGATATCAACAAAACCAATAGTCAAAACCAAACGTCAGATCAAGCGGTTAAAAAGAAGGTTAAATTAAGTTATAACGAACAACGAGAACTCGCCCAATTACCTAATAAAATCGAGGAATTAGAAACAGCTATTGCGGATCTTCAAGCACAAATAGGCCATAGTGATTTCTTCAATCAACCTCATGAAGTAACGAGTCAAATATTGCAATCTTTAGCCGATAAAGAAGCTGAGCTTGAAGTGGTATTTGAACGTTGGGAACAGTTAGAAGCATTGACTCAATAAGCGCTCAATGTGAGCGCTTATTCATGGCTACCAAGTTTTTCTTGAGAGAAAGTAAAAGAGTATTAGGGCAATAATCACAAAAATAGCACCAACAAAGCCAATATAATGGGTGGATAAGTAAACCAATACTTGGCTGCCGACAAAGGCGCCACCGCCTATACCGATATTATAAATACCTGAATAAACTGAGGTCGCAATATCGGCTGCATCAGGTGCAGCATCAATAACTTTACTCTGCATCACCATACCAATAATAGTAATCGCAAGCCCCCAAACCATACCTTGTAGTATTGCGGTTATGAGACTAAAAGAACAAACATAAAGCGATAATAAACAGATAATTAATAATATCACCTGCATAACTAAGATGGCGGTTGGGTGCGGTTCGGCATATTTAGCAAAAATTAAACTACCTATCATGCCTGAAAAACCGACAGCTAATAATAAGCTCACGACAATTTGTTCGCTAAAACCGCCAACATTAAGCATAAATGGCGTTATATAAGTATAAGCGGTAAAATGGCCGGTAATAATAATAGCAGTTAACAAATAAATGTTTAGTAATACAGGTCGTTTAAGTACTTTAGGAATGGCTTTTAGTGAAATTGTGTTCATACTAGGAACAGACGGTAATAAATAAAGTAATGAAGCCATTACACAAAATGCAATAAACCCGATACATAAAAATGTGACTCGCCAGCCAACCAATTGGCCGATCATTGTCCCAATAGGAATCCCTAATACTGTTGCCATTGAGGTGCCAACTACAATAAAGCCCATTGCTTTAGCTTTTTTACCATTAGGTGCTAATCGAACCGCTAAAGGCGTGGTAATTGCCCAAAATACAGCATGGGCGCAAGCAATGCCTATTCTAGCAACCATTAAACTATAAAAACTCCAAGCAAAGCCAGCTAAGATGTGACTACCAATAAATAAACAAAATAGAGATATAAGTAGCTTACGGCGTTCCATTTTTGCGGTTAATACCGTTAAAGGTAAAGATAATAACGATACAGCCCAAGCATAAATAGTTAATAATAGTCCGGCATGCGCGACATCCATCGAAAAACTTTCAGCAATATTCGGCAGTAATCCAACTGGTACAAACTCTGTGGTATTGAATATAAACGCAGCAAGGGCAAGGCAGAGAATCGACGACCAGATTCGAGACCGTTTATTAGCATTATTCATGATTAATGTTGTAGAAGGGATTGAGATTCAATAAGCTGATTATAGCTGAATATTATCGACTATTAAACAACGATGACAAATAAATCATCAGATTAAATTAGTAATTTTTTTGTTTAATCAGTGAGCTATTTTGCGACATTAAAACATATAAAGGTATATAATATCGCCACCTACAATTAATCGTTCGATTAAATATCATGAATCAACTTTTGATCACAGTTTGCCTACTAACCTGTAGTAATATTTTTATGACTTTTGCTTGGTACGGTCATTTACGGTTTTTGCATAATCAAGTTTGGATTGTCGCCGTATTTATCAGTTGGGGTATTGCACTGTTTGAATATTTACTACAAGTCCCTGCAAACCGGATTGGTTTTCAAGTCGCTAGTGCAGGGCAATTAAAGATACTTCAAGAAGTGATTAGCTTGTCTGTATTTATTCCCTTCTCAGTTTACATTCTAAAAGAACCATTTAAAACCGATTATATTTGGGCTGGTTTATGTTTGCTCGGCGCAGTGTTTTTTATGTTCAAGGATAAAATTATCGCTTAATAACGATATTCATAGTCGGAATATTATACAACTTGTTTATTCATCTCATAAATTATTCGGTTATCAAAAATCTTAAGTAATAAATAGTAATGTGCTGTTATTCATAACAAGATTTTTGCTAACTAATGTTTACTGTTTTATTATCAAATAGTGCTATATTTATAATAATTATTGCTAATCCCATTACATATAAAACTTGCCGTTTCTTTATTGGTTCTATTAAGTTGCGTTGTTATCATTAATTAAAATAGTACTTAGGAGATATTTATGCGTAAAAAGTTTTTATATTCATTAGTAGTATCTATTTTATTTTGTTTTAGTGTCCATGCCATTGAGGTTAAAGATGTAACCACAAATCCGAATGATTTTTATCTTACCCAAGAACAAGCACCAGATAGTTTACATTTATTACCGCCACCACCAGCATTTAATAGCGTTGATTTTTTAAGAGATAAAGCCATGTATGATTGGGGAAAATCCATGCGAAATACTGAGCGAGGTAAACAAGCTTATCTTGATGCTGATTCGAGTAAAGATAATGTTACTAAACAGTTTTCAGCCGCTTTTGGATATGATATTTCAATTGATAGCTCGCCTGAAATTTATAAACTTATTACCACAATGAAAGAAGATGCTGGTGATCTTGCTACTCGATCGGCTAAACAATATTACAACCGCATCAGACCGTTTTCATTTTTTAATGAACCGACATGTCGCCCTGAAGACGAAAAAACGTTATCGACCAATGGTTCATATCCCTCTGGTCATACCACAATGGGATTTGCTATAGCATTGGTCTTAGCTGAAATTAATCCTGCACGGCAAAATGAAATTTTAAAACGAGGTTACGAAGTTGGTGAAAGCCGAGTTATTTGTGGTTATCATTGGCAAAGTGACATTGATGCAGCAAGAGTCATGGCGGCGGCAGTAGTTGCCCAATTACATACTAATTCTGCATTTATTGAACAATTAGCTAAAGCAAAAGCTGAACTGAATCAATTTCAATAGCTATAGGGTGTTTGTAGGTAACTAAATCATTTTCTTATATTGGTTGTTATCCTTTAACAACCAATATTAATTTCCGTTATAGCGCCTTAAATGATATATCCGGCAAAATTGTTTCTCCTTGCCAATACAGTTGACTAGCAACTTGTGCGGCAATATTACAATATAATTGCGTAAATTCACTATCAGGATGACTGACTACCGTTGGTTGTCCAGAATCAAGATCTTGGCGTAATAAACGGTGCAGCGGCATTTGACCAAGTAATTTTGTTTGGTATTTTTCAGCTAGACGCTTAGCACCATCCTCACCAAAAATTGCTTCATGGTGACCGCAATTTTCACAGATGTGATAACTCATATTTTCAATAATACCAATGGTTGGAATATTCACTTTATTAAACATCGTGATGCCTTTTTGTGCATCAATTAAGGCAATATCTTGTGGTGTGGTAACAATAACTGCTGCTGTAACAGGAATGTTTTGTGCCAATGTTAATTGGATATCACCAGTGCCTGGTGGCATATCAATAACCAAATAATCAAGTTCAGGCCAGAGTGTATCTTGTAAAATCTGCAAAAGTGCTTTACTTGCCATTGGTCCTCGCCAGACCATCGCACCATCGGCATCAACTAAATAGCCAATTGAATTACTAGCAAGACCATAAGCCATAATTGCTGACATATGTTTGTTGTCAGGTGTTAATGGTTGTTCTTTTTCGGTACCAAGCATTGTTGGAATAGAAGGGCCATAAATATCAGCATCTAAAATACCCACTTTAGCCCCTTGCTTTTGTAACGCTAAAGCTAAATTAACCGCAGTTGAGGATTTACCAACGCCTCCTTTACCTGAACTTATCGCTATAATATTTTTGATATTATTAATAGCATGATGACTATTTGCTCGCTTTAATGTGGCGATATTATAGTTAATATTCCAATTCACATTTTCAACATCATCTAATTCAAGTAATAATGGAGTAACTGTTGTTTTCAGATCTTCAAAACCAGTTTGCCAAGCAAAAGGCATGGTCAAGCTAATCATTAGTTCTTGATTAACCCGTTCACATTGGGAAATAGCCCCAAGTTCAATCAAATTTTTCTGTAAAGTAGGGTGACGAAAATTCTCAAGAATTTTTTTTGCTTCCATATTAATAGACCTTGTATCTAACTCGTTGGTATATATTTAGTTATTTTACTTCAATTTGTTATAGATATTATCAATAACTTTAATGGAGAATAAATTACAAAATTATCTTTGTTACATTCAAATAAAATATAACCAGTTCAAAATTGATTGGTTTGAAAAAGAAATTTAGGCAAATTATGGCATAAATCTAGCGATAATCACACGATTGTTGTACTATTTCTGCCATTATGAAATTAAAGGTAATAATTTAATATGACAACTCAACGCAAAATATTGGTGACTTGTGCGCTTCCATACGCAAACGGTTCAATTCACTTAGGTCATATGCTTGAACATATTCAAGCTGATGTATGGGTTCGCTACCAGCGCATGCGTGGTAATGAAATCTATTTTATTTGTGCCGATGATGCACATGGAACGCCGATTATGCTAAAAGCTCAGCAATTAGGCATTACTCCTGAGCAGATGATCGCTGAAGTAAAAGTCGAACACCAACGTGATTTTGCCGGATTTAACATTAGTTTTGATAATTATCATTCAACCCATAGCCCTGAAAATCGTGAAATATCAGAACAAATATATAAACGTTTAAAAGCGAATGGTTATATTAAAACGAAGGTTATTTCACAACTGTTCGACCCTGAAAAACAGATGTTTTTACCTGATCGTTTTGTAAAAGGTACATGTCCTCGTTGTAAAGCCGCAGACCAATATGGTGACAATTGTGAAGTTTGTAGTGCTACTTATAATCCTACTGATTTAATTGATCCTAAATCGGTTGTTTCTGGTGCGACGCCAATTTTGAAACAATCTGAGCATTTCTTCTTTGATTTACCTGAGTTTGCCACAATGTTACAAACTTGGATACGTTCAGGGACTTTACAAGAACAAGTTGCTAATAAAATGCAAGAATGGTTTGAAGCTGGTTTACAACCTTGGGATATCAGCCGTGATGCACCATATTTTGGTTTTGAAATTCCTGATGCGCCAGGTAAATATTTTTATGTTTGGTTAGATGCTCCAATTGGTTATATGGGCTCTTTCCTTAATTATTGTAATAAAAATAATAAAGCGATTTTTGATGAGTTTTGGAATAAAGATTCAACGACCGAGCTTTATCATTTTATTGGTAAAGATATTGTTTATTTCCATAGTTTGTTTTGGCCAGCAATGCTAGATGGTAGTGAACATCGCAAACCATCAAATATTTTTGTACACGGTTATGTAACCGTTGATGGTGCTAAAATGTCAAAATCACGAGGTACTTTTATTCAAGCAAGTACCTATCTAAAACATTTGGATCCAGATTGCTTACGTTACTATTATGCTGCTAAATTATCGCCACATATTGATGATATTGATCTTAATCTCGAAGATTTTGTTCAACGAGTTAATAGCGATTTGGTGAATAAAGTGGTTAACATCGCATCCCGATCGGCTGGATTTATTAGTAAAAGATTCGACGGCAAATTATCTGATAATATTGCTGCACCAGAACTTTACGCCTTATTTGTGGAAAAATCGCAAGTTATTGCTGATGCTTTTGAAAAACGAGAATCAGGTAAAGCGGTACGTGAAATTATGGCTTTAGCTGACGAAGCAAACCGCTACATTGATGAAAAAGCGCCGTGGGTGGTTGCTAAGCAACAGGATCAAGATCAGCAATTACAAGATATTTGTTCTATGGGGATCCATTTATTCCGTATATTAATGACCTATTTAAAACCTATCGTACCTTCATTAGCTGAACGTAGTGAAGCATTTTTAAATAGTCAATTAGAATGGCATACAATAAATAAAGCCTTAACCGGTCATAAAATTAACAGTTTTAAAGCGTTATTCAACCGAATTGATATGGATAAAATTAATAACATGATTGAAGAAACTAAACAGCAAGCGGCAGCAACTACACCAGCAAAAGAAAAGGTAGCCGAACCAATTGCGGAAACTATAAATTTTGACGATTTTGCTAAAGTAGATATGCGCGTTGCCTTAATCAAAAACGCTAGTTTTGTTGAAGGTTCAGATAAATTATTGCAATTAACGTTAGATATTGGTGATGAAACCCGTAATGTTTTTTCAGGAATTAAACAATACTATCCTGAACCTGAAGTATTAATTGGCCGTTTGACTATTATGATTGCCAACTTGGCACCTCGTAAAATGCGTTTTGGTGTTTCAGAGGGTATGGTACTTTGTGCTAGTGGTAAAGATGATAATGAAGGTGTTTATCTATTATCACCAGATAGTGGTGCTAAACCGGGGATGCGAATCTCGTAAAGATATTTTATCAATTCTTTAATCTGCATCTTAACAAGCTATTAGGCTTGTTAAGATACTTAAGTAAAATAATATTACAAATATAAGTTTGTTCTGTTACTCAATTGATTGTTTGTTAAAACAATAAGTTGCAACCATTTTAGTTTTGCCTTCTACCCGAATAAGATCCCATTTTATTGCTATAGTTATCAGAATATCGATAATATTCAAGAGCCAATAACCAACTAGTCACTATAGTTTTCATCATATATTGTCAAAATATTTCAGGATTTAAATAAAAAATTTGAGGAACGGGGTTTTTGAAGACTAAAATCCATCCGATAAATCACTAAAACTAGTTATAACATAAGCTAGGGCCAATAATAAAAGTTTATTTTGATAAATCAGTTTGGTGAGTTTTATTAAGCGACATTAGCAATGTACTGACAACTGAGAGAGGTTAGCATGGTAAACAGGGATGTTTGGCAAGGCTGTTTTTTGTCATGAACAAATACAGCTGATGCGTTAAGAGCGAATGAAGGCGGAAGGTAGTCACATCGTGACCTCTTGAGTGGTCGTTGCGAAAGTTAATAAAGAGGGTTCGTTTCAACCCTCTTTACTCGGACGTAATCGCCATATAGAAATAATCATCAAATAACAAAACGTCCGAAACTCATCAAACAGAAAAATTGAGGAACGGGGTTTTAGGCACTTTAAACTAATAATAAACTTAGCAATTGTAGTTGATTTTAATTGGCTATGCTAAAGAAAGCTTCCTTTTAAAACCTATTTTTTAACTAAATATAAATTAATATTCTAAAACTCGGCTAACTGACTTATTTTTCTGTTTAAATCTATTTAAACAGAAAGACTCTGTCCAATCACCATATTGGTTATGTGATAAATAAAAACAAGTTATTTTACTTTCTCTTAAACCCTTAGGACGAATGATATTACTTAGTTTTTTCTTATCAATAAGAATAAAATTTTGAGTTACAGATTTGATCAACTGGTTTTGTTGGTTATAAAAATAGTATGTTTTTATTGAAGATCCTAATGAAACATTGTTTATTGCTTTTTCTTCTTGTTCTAGAGAGTAAATATCTAGTCTATCTTTAAGATAAGTGTATTGTTCAATAGCGTTATTTTCCCATATTTTATTTTCTGACTTTGATATTCTTCCTTTTTCATCTAACTCAGTATCATAGACTTGTTTATTTTGATCATTGAATAAATTTATAATATTCTTATTTTCATCTAGTGTAAGTTGAAAACTTGATAATGTTTTATCTTTAATCATTAATTTAATATTGGAATTTTTATAGTCTACACCAATTATTTTATCTTCATTTATGAATACTGCAGTAATAAAACCATCTGAATTAGATTCAATGGTTGTAATTTCTTCTATGTTATTTTCGACATCAATCTTGGTTATTTTTTGCTTCTTAATTGGGATACTATTAGGTGCAAAATCAGAACACCATATTTGGCTATAATTGTTCGAAAGTAATATTTGCCTTTCAGTATTTTTTTGATCTTTACAAGCACATAAAACTAAACAAGCTGTAATTATAATTAATATTTTTTTCATCATTTTATTTCCCCTCAAAAAATATCATAAAGGTTTTTTTACTTTTTTGCTGGTATTTTTTTATTGAATTTAATTATGTGATTACTTTTTTTTGCAAATGGTGTTAAATTTTCAGGAAAGGTGTTTTTAAACTATAAATTACTTAGTAACTCACTAGTAATGTTTTAAAAAATAAAATCTAAACATGGTAATTCTCCCAATGGACTTGGTGTGAATTATTTATCGCCTTACAAATAGCAATACTTGGTAAGTTTGTTATTTGTATGGAACAAATAATGGGCTGGTGAGTTTAAGGGTAAACTAGGAAAGTAAAAGCGTTAGATAGTGTAATACTTGGCGATATGTGTTATGCAAACAAATTTTGGAGAAAAATTGAATACTTAAGCAAAGTAAAAATGACCTTGAAGCGAGTGAGTATCATGATGATATGAGTAATAATTAAGGTTATTCGTCAATACCTTTAACTTGGGTGTTGTCTTTATTTTAAAATAGCTAATAAG
>NZ_NASN01000021.1:0-37016 GCF_002142015.1 Gilliamella sp. A7 | reverse complement strand
ATCATAAACAATAATTTTATGAATAATTAAAAGATTATGTTAGTGCTTTAGCAAGATGATTATTGAAATTGAAAGTTATTACGGTAATACACTAATTTCGGGTAAAGCTAAAATTATTAGCCAATTAAAAAATCGCATAATGAAGATTATTAATGATTTTGGTACAGATAATTTTAGACTTCTTTTTTATTCAATTTGGCTTGACTATTTATCCCTATGATGAACATATCATAATTGATTATGTTATCGATTAAGAAACTTATTTAATCTATAAACCAATAGATTAATTTTAATAAATATTTTCAATTTTTGAACATTTCAATTAGAAAAATAAAATGCCGTTAGCAAACTAACGGCATTATTTCAATGATAACAATAAAATAAATAGTCTCTATTTTTTAACTGCTTTCGCATTCGGCAAATCAGTTACCGATCCTTCATAAATCTCAGACGCTAAACCTATTGATTCATGTAACGTTGGGTGAGCATGAATAGTTAATGCAATATCTTCAGCATCGCAACCCATTTCAACTGCCAATGTAATTTCCCCAAGTAATTCACCACCATTTGCTCCAACTACAGCACCACCAAGAATACGATTGTCAGCTTTATTAAAGATTAATTTAGTCATCCCTTCTGAACAATCAGAAGCAATCGCACGACCTGATGCCGCCCATGGGAATATAGCAACCTCATAATCTAAACCTTTTGCTTTAGCTTCTTTTTCAGTTAAGCCAACCCAAGCAACTTCAGGTTCAGTATAAGCAATTGATGGTATAGTTTTTGGATCAAAATAATGTTTTTTACCAGCAATAACTTCTGCTGCAACATGACCTTCATGAACACCTTTATGCGCAAGCATCGGTTGTCCAACAATATCGCCAATAGCATAAATATGAGGCACATTCGTTCTCATCTGTTTATCTACTTCGATAAAGCCACGATCAGTCACATTTACACCTGCTTTTTCAGCGTTGATTAGTTTACCATTTGGAGTACGGCCTATTGCAACTAATACCGCATCATAAGTATGAGTTTCAATGGTTCCATCTTTTTTCTCCATGGTGACATAAATTGCATCATGTTTAGCTTCAACAGTACTTACTTTAGTTTCTAATCTCAAAGTAAATTTCTTTTGAATTTGTTTAGTAAAGATTTTTACCACATCTTTATCAGCAGCTGGAATAACCTGATCAAGCATTTCAACCACATCTACTTCTGAGCCTAATGCATGATAAACCGTCCCCATTTCTAAACCGATAATACCACCACCCATTAAAAGTAGTTTTTTAGGAATAGTAGTTAATGCTAATGCATCTGTCGAATCCCAAATACGAGGATCTTCATGTGGAATAAATGGTAAAGTTATTGGTCTTGAACCCGCGGCAATGATGGCATTATCAAAAGTAATTTTAGTTATACCTTTGGATGAAGTAACATCCATAGTATGACTGCCAGTGAATTGTGCTTCACCTTGAATAACATTGACTTTACGCATTTTAGCCATACCAGCAAGCCCATTAGTTAGTTGGTTTATAACTTTTTCTTTCCAACCACGAACTTTATCTAATTCAAGTTTAGGCGTACCAAAATGAATACCATGTTCAGTCAATGATTTTGCTTCATCCATTACTTTGGCAACATGGAGTAATGCTTTAGATGGTATACAACCAACATTTAAACAAACACCACCTAAAGTTGAATAACGTTCTACTAAGGTAACATCTAATCCAAGATCGGCAGCTCGGAAGGCAGCGGAATAACCCGCTGGCCCCGCTCCTAAGACAACAACTTGTGTTTTAACTTCTTGACTCATAATTAATTTCCCCCACTACATCACTAATCGACGTAAGTCGGATAAAACATTAACAATATGGCTTAAGAAGCGTGCACCATCAGCCCCATCAATTACTCGGTGATCGAATGATAATGATAAAGGTAACATTAGGCGTGGTGTAAATTCTTTACCATTCCAAACTGGTTTCATACTTGAACGAGATACACCTAAAATACCTACTTCAGGTGCATTTACAATTGGTGTAAATGAAGTCGTTCCGATACCACCTAGACTAGAAATGGTGAAACAACCACCTTGCATATCACTACCGGTAAGTTTGCCATCGCGAGCTTTTTTGGAAATTTCTGCAAGTTCACGAGAAAGTTCAATAATGCCTTTTTTATTCACATCTTTAAATACCGGCACAACTAAACCATTAGGAGTATCAACGGCTACACCGATATTAATGTATTTTTTGATGATAAGAGTTTGTGCATCTTCAGACAATGAACTATTAAAACGAGGATAAGCTGTTAAAGCGCTGGCTACTGCTTTCATAATAAACACTAGTGGCGTAATTTTCAGATCCAGTTTTTTCTTTTCAGCTTCGGCATTTTGTTGTTTACGGAAAGCTTCTAATTCAGTGATATCTGTTTCATCAAACTCAGTAACATGTGGAATCATTACCCAATTACGATGTAAGTTTGCACCAGATACTTTTTGAATTTTAGTTAATGGTAATGATTCAACTTCACCAAATTTACTAAAATCAACTTTAGGCCACGGTAATAAACCAGGTAATGCACCACCAGTACCACCATTTTCTATCTGTTTTACAGCATTTTTTACGTAAGCTTGAATATCTTCACGTAAAATGCGATGTTTAGGGCCAGTAGGTTGTACCTTAGCAAGGTTAACACCAAACTCACGAGCTAAACGACGAACAGAAGGAGTTGCATGTGCATAAGCATCATTCTCTACAAATTCATTGGTATTTGCTGATGCGGCTGGCACAGCAGAATTATTGTTAGTATTCGCAACTGGAGTTGCAATAGCTGGTTTTTCTGCTGCCACAGGTGCAACATCAGTTTTTACTGGTGCACTGCTAGCAACTGTCTCAAATTCCATAATTTTTGAGCCAGTTTTAACTTTATCACCAATTTTTACTGAAATGCTTTTCACAACACCAGCAATAGTAGCAGGCACTTCCATTGAGGCTTTATCGCCTTCTACTGTTATAAGTGAATCATCAACGGAAACTGAATCACCAACTTTAACTAAAATTTCAGTGACCTCAACTTCATCACCACCAATGTCAGGTACATTAACATCAACCACTTGGCTTGCACTTGGGGCTGATGGTGCAGCAACTGGTGCGGCCGTTTGTTGTTTATCTGCTGCAGCCTCTGTTCCGCTGTCATCAAATTCCATAATACTTACACCAGTGGTAACTTTATCGCCGATTTTAACAATGATTGATTTTACAATTCCTGCTTGTGGAGCAGGAATTTCCATTGATGCTTTATCGCCCTCAACCGTTAATAACGATTGATCAGCTTCAACTTTGTCGCCAACTTTAACTAAAATCTCTGTTACTTCAACTTCATCACTTCCGATATCGGGTAATTTTATTTCAATAGTCATTATTTTTTACCTCTTATGCATTACGTGGATTGAGCTTATCAGCATTGATGTCGAACTTTTTAATCGCGTCTTCAACAACACTTGTTTGAATATCACCACGTTTAGCTAGTTCTCCCAATGCTGCAATCACAACATAAGATGCATCGACTTCAAAATGATGACGTAAATTTTCTCGACTGTCACTGCGACCGAATCCATCAGTACCTAATACTCTGTAGCTTTCTGCCGGTACAAATCCACGAATTTGTTCTGCATAAATTTTCATATAATCAGTTGAAACAACTGCTGGATTATTATTCATTATTTGAGCAACATAAGGAACTTTCTCTGGTTCACTCGGATGTAACATATTGTAACGTTCACAATCTTGACCATCTCTAGCTAATTCGGTGAACGAAGTTACACTATACACTTCTGAGCTAATACCGTAATTTTTAGCTAGGATATCTGCAGCTTCACGAACATGGCGTAATATTGAACCAGAGCCTAATAATTGAACAGTAGGTTTACCTTGTTGTCCTTCAACAGTATCTAATTTATAAATACCACGACGGATACCCTCTTCTGCGCCTTCAGGCATTGCAGGTTGAGCATAGTTTTCATTAAGTGTAGTAATATAATAGTAAACATTTTCTTGTTCACCATACATGCGACGTAAACCATCTTGCATAATAACAGCAACTTCATATGCATAAGCCGGATCATAAGATACACAGTTAGGGATAGTTAACGCTTGAATATGACTATGACCATCTTGATGTTGTAAGCCTTCACCATTTAATGTAGTACGACCAGAAGTACCACCGATCATAAAGCCGCGAGCTTGTTGATCGCCTGCCGCCCACATTAAATCACCAATACGTTGGAAACCAAACATTGAGTAATAAATGTAGAAAGGAATCATTGGTAAATCATTAGTACTATAAGAAGTTGCAGCTGCTAACCACGATGCTGTTGCACCACATTCATTAATACCTTCTTGCAAGATTTGGCCTTTTTCATCTTCACGATAGTAAGCAACTTGTTCTTTGTCTTGCGGAGTATATTGTTGACCATGTGGATTATAAATCCCTATCTGACGGAATAAGCCTTCCATACCAAAGGTACGAGCTTCGTCAGCAAGAATCGGCACTAAACGAGGCGCTAATTCTTTATCTTTTAACATAATGTTAAGTGCACGTACAAAAGCAATTGTGGTTGAAATTTCTTTCGATTGAGCTTCAAGTAATGGTGCGAATTCAGTTAAAGAAGGAATTGATACAGTTCCTGAGAATTTAGTCAATCTTGACGGCACATAACCATGTAAGGCTTGACGACGTTCATGAATATATTTGTATTCAGGAGTATGTTCTTCAAATTTAATGTAAGGTAATTTTTCAAGTGCATCATCTGTAACTGGGATATTGAAGAAATCACGAACATGACGAACACCGTCCATATTCATTTTTTTCACTTGGTGTGCAATATTCTTAGCTTCTGCTGCTGCACCCATACCATAACCTTTAATAGTATGTGCTAAAATCACTGTTGGGCGATCTTTGGTTTCTTTTGCTCTAGCAAATGCAGCAAACATTTTTTCAGGATCTTGACCACCACGATTAAGTCTGAAAATTTCTTCATCAGACATATCTTTTACTAATTCTGCAGTTTCAGGATATTTACCAAAGAAATGCTCACGAACATAAGCACCATCTTTAGATTTAAAGGTTTGGTAATCCCCATCAAGCGTTTCATTCATTAAGCGAATTAATTTTCCTGATTTATCTTTTTGTAATAATTTATCCCAGCGATCACCCCAAAGCACTTTAATTACATTCCAGCCAGCTCCAGCAAATACGCCTTCTAATTCATTAACAATTTTGCCATTACCTGTAACTGGGCCATCTAAGCGTTGTAAATTACAGTTAATTACAAATACTAAGTTATCCAATTTTTCACGTGTAGCAATTGTGATTGCACCTTTTGATTCTGGCTCATCCATCTCGCCATCACCTAAAAATGCATAAACAGTTTGTTCAGTAGTATCTTTCAATCCACGATGATTCAGATATTTTAAAAAGCGAGCTTGGTAAATAGCGCTAACTGGACCTAATCCCATTGAAACAGTTGGGAATTGCCAAAACTCAGGCATTAATTTTGGATGAGGGTAAGATGATAATCCTTTTCCATGTACTTCTTGACGGAAATTATCTAATTGTTCTTCGGTTAGTCGGCCTTCAATAAATGCGCGAGAATAAACCCCTGGAGAGATATGGCCTTGGAAATAAATTAAGTCACCACCGTCTTTTTCATTGCGAGCACGGAAAAAATGGTTAAAACAGACTTCATAAAATGTCGCTGCAGATTGGAATGATGCCATGTGACCACCCAGTTCTAAATCTTTTTTAGAAGCACGAAGAACCATCATCATTGCATTCCAGCGAACAATAGAGCGAATACGTCTTTCAATTTCCCAATCACCTGGATAGGCTGGTTGTTCATCAACAGGGATAGTATTAATATAGTTACTAGTAGATGAGCCGAAAAGTAGAGGAACTCCACCATCTCTGGCTTTATTTACAATTTGTTCAATAATATATTGCGCTCGTTCTACGCCTTCTTCACGAATAATTGACTCTAAACTTTTAAGCCAATCTTGCGTTTCTACTGGATCAATATCATTCACTTGCATGTCCGACATATAAAAACCTCTTTTTTGTTTTAAAAAATGCAGTTTTTGCTATCCTTAGCTATAACAGACGTCATAACTAACTCTATAAGCTCCAACTTTGCATTACGGATGCTTTATTGCTATAAGTCTGCCATCTTCCTAAAAAAAGTAAAGTAAACTGACGGTTATAAAAGAATGTTAATTCCTATTAAATTAATCAACTATTTCAATTATTAATTTGATAAAAATGATAATTATTTGATAAAAATCAAATTTAATTTGTGGGTATAGTAAGAATCTTGTGTTATGAGTTATACATTGAATGAGTGATGGTTGTCAAGTTATAGCAAAATCTGCTATATAGATGTAAATTTATTGATAAATTACAACTTAACCAGTGTTAGATATGCCAAATAAAGACGTTGTTATTAAACAATTAGGTATGTTACCTTATCTACAGACTTATCAAGCTATGCACGATTTTACTAAGCAGCGTGATGCGCAAACCTTAGATGAAATTTGGCTTGTTGAGCATTTACCTGTTTTTACTCAAGGTAAAGTAGGTAAACCTGAACATTTACTAACCACTACTGACATTCCAGTAGTACAAACTGATCGTGGCGGTCAAATTACCTACCATGCCCCTGGTCAACAAATTATGTATATTTTGTTTGATTTAAGAAGACGTAAAATAGGCATACGAGATGTGGTTAGTTATTTAGAAAATAGCGTTATTCAAACTTTACAGCACTATGACATTACCGCTTATTCAAAATCGGATGCACCAGGTGTCTATATCAATCAACAAAAAATCTGCTCACTAGGATTACATATTAAGCATGGATGTACATTACATGGTTTAGCACTTAATATTGATATGGATTTAACACCGTTTAATTATATTAATCCGTGTGGCTATGCAGGTTTAAAAATGACCCACATGAAGCATTATGCTGCACAACTTGATCGTCAAGAGATTAACCAGTTATTAACTGATAATTTTATTAATCAGTTACCAAACAACTAAGATATTAAATATGCAAAATACTCAAAATCAAATCCCTAGTTCCAAATATCGTGACGCTGACAAAACGCGTCTCATCCCGACCATTACGGTTGAGGATATCGCTCCATTAAAAAAACCTGATTGGATGAGAATTAAATTATCTGCTCATAACGATAATATTGCCCATATCAAAAATACTATGCGTAAGCATGGACTACATTCAGTGTGTGAAGAAGCATCTTGCCCTAATTTGGCTGAATGCTTTAATCACGGTACAGCAACTTTTATGATATTAGGTGATATTTGTACTCGCCGTTGTCCTTTCTGTGATGTTGCACATGGTCGTCCATTACCACCTGACCGTGAAGAACCGAGTAAACTAGCCTTGACTATTCAAGAGATGAAATTACGTTATGTAGTCATCACATCTGTTGACCGAGACGATCTAAAAGATGGTGGAGCTAGCCATTTTGCAGCTTGTACTCAAGAAATTCGCGCATTAAGTCCGAATATCAAAGTTGAAACATTAACACCTGATTTCCGAGGTTGTATTGATGAAGCGATAGAGGTTTTAAGCGAAAATCCACCAGATGTGTTTAACCATAATTTAGAAAACATTCCTCGCTTATACAAAAAAATTCGCCCCGGAGCTAATTATGAAGGATCATTAAAATTACTTGCTTCTTTTAAAGAAAAACATCCAGAAATTCCGACTAAATCAGGTTTAATGGTTGGATTAGGTGAAACAAATGAAGAACTCATTCAAGTACTAAAAGATTTACGCAGTAATGGCGTAACTATGCTAACTTTAGGTCAGTATCTACAACCGAGTAAATATCATTTACCAGTAGAACGTTATGTATCACCTCAAGAATTTGAAGAATTAAAACAGACTGCTTTAGCAATGGGTTTCACCCATGCTGCTTGTGGACCGTTTGTCCGTTCATCTTATCATGCCGATTTGCAAGCAATGGGAAAAGAGGTGAAGTAACATCACCTCTTGCAAATTTAGCAATTAATTATCAACAACAATAAAGCGACGATTTTCAGTAACAATTTGTAAGAAAATTGGTAAGCTAATTTTTTCATCTTTCAATTGTTTACCGGTTAGATCATAAATTTTAGAGCGTCCATATGCGTCTACTACCACAGTTTTATCATCATAAAGTGCAGCAATTTGATTTTCACTACCGGCTAAAACCCATTCACGAGCAGACTGATTAAATAAATTTCGTCCTTGACTGTACTGCTGAGCTGAGGTGGTAACATTAAATGCATCTTGCATTAATGTTCTTAAGATATCTGTTTGTGAGGTAACAGTACTAATTTGTTTTATTTCTTTTCCTGGCCATGAAATAATCAATGGCATTTTTAATTTCTCACGGTTAAAGCTATTTTCAGTATTACGTTGTACTAATTTTTTAGCTTCATCTATTTTTAAATTATTTGAACCAGTAATAATTATTATCGTGTTCTCATATGCATTAGATAGTTTTAAATAAGCAATTAAAGATTCTAAATATTGATCGAGTTTTTTAGCTTCTGATTCTAATTCCACTATAGCCATTTTCTTGTTTTTAGGAACAAGTGAATATTGTATAACCGAAAATAAAGGCGCATGGTTCTCAAGTTTATTTTGTTGGTCATGCCATGCCATCCAATAATTAGTGGCAAGCTTATTGGTTTGTTTTTTGCTATCAGGTATTGAGAAATTAGATAATAATGCATAGCGGTAAAGTGGTTCAGAAAAACCGTCAACAGAAAATAAACCGAGGTTATAATGCTGTTTAGTAACTGTATCGAATAAAACCGATGTCTTATGACCAGCAAGGATACTATTATAGTAATTAGGATCTAAGCCATAAAATAGTGAGAAATTATTTAAATAAGGCTGACTACTTGCCGCATAATGATTAGTAAAATTAATGTTCTGATTAGCAAACTCCTTAAGCCAAGGCATATTGTTCGCCAATAATTGATTATTCCAACCATCAATATTTATTATTAAAATATTTTGCTTAGTTTGTTGCTCATTAAATGTAATCCGATCTAGTGGATACTCAATAGCAATTGCAAATGGATTACCTTCTTGAATAGTTCTATTTCGGTAATCATTTTCAGCAATAAATCCATAACGTTCCAGAAAGTGACGGGCAGTTAATGGATAAGAGAGCGGTAAACTCGAACGTTGCATGGTAATTGGACGATAAAAATTAGCATCAGCCCAAATGTGAATTAAATGAGAGGAAACAAAACAAAGAATAAAGCCAATAACTACTGGTCTAGCATAACGTTTGCGTTTATTTAAGCTACGTAACTTTTTCCAACTCCAAATAGCAAACAATATCTCAACTAAAAGAATAAAAGGAATAAGAATAAAAGCACTATTTAAAAAAGATGTCTTGTCCGAAGTAAATAATTGCCATATAGATAGATTAAGGTGCATTCTAAAATGAGAAAACACTTCAACATCAATCAGAAGTAAACTAATACCTATTGTGGCAATAACAGTAGCAATGATTCGTTGCCAACGTGAAGAGTGAATAAAAAAGCTTAAAGGAAACAGCAAAATCAAATAGACTATAAAGGTGAGAAAACTAAAATGTCCTATAGCACTAATGATTGCATAAAAACGACCCATAAAAGTTCGTGGCCAGTCAGCAATTAACAAATATTGACTACCTAGGGCAATAACAACAAAAATATTAAATAGGGTAAACCAATGCCCCCAACTAACTATCTGCGAGGTTTGATCGTCTTTGATATGATTATTTTTGAGTTTGAGCATATTTAATTGTTGTTAGTGGTAGTAATCAAGAAAAACTAAACTAAATTTACCCCACAGTTTAACTGATTTTTAAAAATCTTTCTGTAATTTTTTTATTTGTTAGCACAAAGATATTGGTTATTTGTTGGCGTTATAATCGATACTTGATATAATTAATTTAATAACATAGCTAATAGAAAAGACAATACTTTGGCAATCAAACAACTCAACTCTCAAGAAGTCCAACCTGATATAAATTACATTTTAAATAACAACGACATTAAAACAGATTTATTCAGTGATGGATTAACAAATTTACTATCATGGCAACCTCGAGTTGCCGCTGCCGTGTCATTATTATGTAAAAATAATAATACACGTTATCGCTCGCGTTTTATGTTACTAAAAGCTTCTGAAAACGAACTTTTTTTTGATCTCCTTAAACAATCCATTAAACCAAGTTTAACTGCTACAACGCTAGGTTATAGTTATTATTTTAGTGAAAATAAAATCACATTAATGCAAGCGAAAAGTAAACAAGATAATTTTGCTGTTCAAGATAACTGTTTAACGGCTACAGTAGTTGATATTGAAAAACTTTTTGGTTGTGTTAGGCAACCAGAAAATAGTCCGATTAAGTTACAAGCGGGATTAATACATCAAGCTAATGGTGGCATATTAATTTTAGGTTTACGTTCCCTGCTTGCTCAACCACATGTTTGGTCTAAATTAAAACAAATGGTTATGTCGCAAACCTTTGAATGGTTTTCAGCAGATGATTCGCACCCATTACCATTATCGATTCCTGCCATGCCGTTAGATCTACGTATCATCTTAGTTGGTGATAGATTATCTTTAGCAGAATTACAGGAATTTGAACCTGAATTTTATTCATCATCTATTTATGCTGAATTTGAAAGTGAACTAAAAATAACTGAATCTCGGCAAATCAATGATTGGATGAATTATTTACAATTTATTAGTCGCCAACTAGCATTACCAAAAATTGAAAAAACAGCTTTTGCTAAAATTTATAAACATGCAAC
This sequence comes from Gilliamella sp. A7, assembly GCF_002142015.1. Taxonomy (NCBI): domain Bacteria; kingdom Pseudomonadati; phylum Pseudomonadota; class Gammaproteobacteria; order Orbales; family Orbaceae; genus Gilliamella; species Gilliamella sp. A7. The sequence goes on along the minus strand of NZ_NASN01000021.1, from coordinate 26,126 downwards.
AAGATATACTGGTGATCAACATTATCTACCACTCAGCGTTGAGTGGATTCAATCACTATTACTAAATTCATCTTATTTTGTACAAAATGAAATTATTGATACATTAGCTGTCAGCAAAGCTTTGGAACAAAAAGCATGGCGAGAAAATTATTTAACCGAGCGGTTTCATGATGAGTTCTTTACCAATCAAATCATGATTGATACTAGGTCGCAAGTGGTTGGACAGATTAATGGCTTATCGGTGATTGAGTACCCAGGCTATCCTAAAGCCATCGGCGAACCAACACGTTTAAGCTGTTTAGTTCATTTTGGTGACGGTGAATTGATTGATATCGAACGTAAAACCGATCTTGCAGGTAATATTCATTCTAAAGGAATGATGATTATGCAAGCATTTGTTATGTCGGAGTTTGCAATTAATCATCAACTGCCATTTTCTACATCTTTGGTGTTTGAACAATCATATAGTGAGATTGATGGCGATAGCGCCTCGCTTGCAGGTCTTTGCGCCCTTATTAGTGCACTGTCTAATCAACCTATCGATCAACAATTAGCTGTCACAGGTTCAGTTGATCAATTTGGTCATGTTCAATCAATTGGTGGCGTAAATGAAAAAATCGAAGGCTTTTTTGCTGTTTGTCAGCATCAAGGTTTAACTGGTCAACAGGGTGTAATCATTCCTGCTAGCAATCAACGTCATTTGAGTCTAAGTGATGAAGTTATTGATGCCATTAATAATAATAAATTTTCAATTTGGGCTGTCGAAAATGTCGCAGATGCACTCTATTTATTAACCGGCATTCCTTTTAAAGATGAAAACAAAATTAGTCTTTATAAATTGATTCATGCGCGTATGCAATCAATGTTAGTTCAAGAGAGAAAACACGATGGTTGGCTTAGTCGCTGGAAAAAAATTGCAAAAAGTAACAATACACAATAAACTGAGACCAAAATTCCATTGATGGAATCAAAAGATAATAATGTAAAACTTTACAGCTTATAATAGTTATTTGTTTTATATTAAATATATGCTTTTATAAGCAATCAGGTAATGACAACAAAATAAAAGGTTTTTTTTATGACATTTGAACGTAAATCTTCGTATGATAAAGCAGATTTGATTAAATCAGGCAATAGTGAATTATTTGGTCATGATGGACCGCCATTACCTTCTGATTTAATGCTAATGATGGATCGTGTCATCGAAATGAACGAAGACGGTGGTAGTTTTGGTAAAGGCTATGTTGAAGCTGAATTAGATATTAACCCTGATTTATGGTTTTTTAAATGTCATTTCAAAAATGATCCAGTAATGCCTGGTTGTCTTGGCCTTGATGCATTATGGCAATTAGTCGGATTTTATCTAGGCTGGATCGGTGGTAAAGGTAAAGGTCGAGCACTTGGTGTTGGTGAATTAAAATTAAAAGGCCAAATATTACCTCATAATAAAAAAGTTACTTATAAAATTAATTTTAAACGCGTTATTAACCGTAAATTAATTATGGGTATCGGTGATGGCGAAGTTTATGTTGATGGTAAATTAATTTACGAAGCAACTGATCTTAAAGTTGGATTATTCAAAGATACTTCTGAATTTTAATTTCTGAAAATAGAACTCCTTGTTTAGTGTCAGTGATTGACTGAATATTAGCAGGGAGTATTTTTTTATTTGCTATTCTAAAGCTGGCCTATAATGTATTTTCTTCGCAAATGTTTACTCTCAATTGCATTATTCTTAACTGTAATTAGCCAAGTTCACGCTGATTTCAATGGTAAAGTGATTAAAGTTATTGATGGTGATACTGTAGATATACTCACCCCGAAAAAACAAAAAATTCGCGTTCGTTTGCTTGATATTGATGCACCAGAAAGCCAACAAGCATATGGTAAGGCTTCAAGAAAATACTTAGCCTCATTAATTGCCGGAAAAAATGTTTTTGTTCAAGAAAGTAATAAAGATATCTATCAACGTACATTAGGAACCATATACCTAGAACAAATCAATATTAACGCCAAAATGGTAGCAAATGGTTTTGCGTGGGCTTATCGCTATAAAGGCGTCGTCAATAATAACAATATGCTGAAACTTGAGTCAAAAGCCAAACAAAATAAAAAAGGGTTATGGAAAGATAAACATCCTATAAAGCCATGGGAATTTCGCTATCGTAATAAATAATTTTAAATTTTTTTGCTAAGTAGCATCACTGCCAATAGTTGTAATATTTTTTCTAGTTGTTAATAACCTTCTCGGCTTTTAACTGACTTCACCTAAATATATTAAATTTTGCTTGTTCAATACCGTTTGCCGTTAATTAACTACATAATCAGCAATAGCTTTAGTGGTACTATCCACTTTATCAAAATAAGTTTTACAATTTTCAATTAATTCAGCTATACAGACCGAAGATAAACCAAACAGAATTAAAAATAAAATTTGCTTTTTTTAGCATATCTATTTCTAAATTATTAATTTCATGAAATCAAAATTTTATTTATGTTAGCGAGATAATATAAGAATGAAGAATGGAATAAGGAAAGTTCTATAATAGATGGGTATCTTACCAGCAAAAAATTACTGGTAAGATTAAACAATCAGTTAGATGATTGTAACATCAGCAGCCGCTGGACCACGAGCACTATCTTGGATAGAAAATTCTACTTGTTGACCTTCGCCTAGAGTTTTAAAACCATCACCAGAAATTGCAGAGAAGTGAACAAACACATCTTTACTTCCATCTGAAGGAGAAATAAAACCAAAACCTTTACTTTCATTGAACCATTTAACTTGACCAGTTTTTTTAGACATAATAATCTTCCTATAAATAAATTAATCTCTACCATAAAAGGCAATACTTAAAAACATAAAACCTAGACTACTTATTAACAAAGAGAAGACAATACTGAAGAAAACTAATACAAATGTGATTGAAGTAAACTACAAACTGCATAAATCTAAATGTTACAAAATAAATCTGCATGTAATATGCTGATGACTATTAACTCATAAAAAGGTGATGAATACAAGCAATGTTTTTTTTAATTTGTAAATTTTCTTAACATGATTAGTAACCAATTGTTATTAATCATGTTAACTTTTTTATTTTTCGGCTAATTCTTTAGATTTTTTAATCGCAGCATCTACTGCATCAATTATAGCAGATCTAAATCCTTTTGCCTCTAACATCTGTACACCTTCAATTGTCGTACCAGCGGGTGAACAAACCATATCTTTTAACTCGCCAGGATGCTTACCGGTTTCAAGTAGCAATTTAGCCGAACCCAATACCGCCTGTGCAGCAAATTTATACGCTTGTTTTCTAGATAAACCACCTTTAACCGCCCCATCAGCAAGGGCTTCAATAAACATAAACACAAAAGCAGGTGAGGAACCACTCGCTCCTACTACGGCATCAATTAAATATTCAGGTACGACTTCTGTTTCACCAATACAATTTAATAATTTCTGCACAACAGCTAATTCTTCATCAGTAACTTCAGTATTAGGTGTTATTGAACACATAGCGGCATTGACTAATGCTGGGGTATTTGGCATTACTCTCACTATTTTTTGCTCATAACCAACACATTTTGCAATAGTTTTAATTGTTACACCGGCCGCAATTGAGATGACAATAGTATTCTTTTTTAGTTCTTTTTGAATATCACTTAATACATCAGCAATAATGTTTGGTTTGACGGCAACAAACACAATATCCGATTCTCGTGCCACATCCCTTGCTGAAGCCAAATTATTAATTGAATAAGACTGATTTAAAGCTTGGCCTTTTTCAAGGTGAGGATCATAAACATAAATTTGCGTGCCAGGTACAACATTACTTACCAAAATACCTTGTAAAATAGCATTACCCATATTACCTATACCGATAAAACCTATACGCTGTTCCATTTATTTCTACCTTTATGAGTGAAAAACTATAATGATTATAAAATAAATTTTTAAATAAAACTTAAAAATTTACGTAGAACAGCATCAAGTATATCGTTGTTATTGTAACTATATAGATTCATTAAACATTAATTGCATACCATACTGTTGTCCAGTCTGCATTAACGACAATATTTGCTTTATTTTTCCTTCGCTAATTAAATTACTCACTGCAGTTGTATTGATAAGTACTTCGAATATCGCTTTACGAGTATCATTATATGGAATTAGTTTTTGACAGATAATTGCTTGTAAACTACTAGATAATTGTGTTCGAATTAATTCACGTGATCCATATTCAAATACATCAATTATTCGATTAATAGTTTGAATTGCTGAATTAGTATGTAGAGTAGCAAAAACTAAATGCCCAGTTTCGGCAGCAGTTAATGCGGCTTGAATCGTAGTTTTATTACGTAATTCACCTAACATAATAATATCAGGATCTTGTCTTAATAAGCTATCAATTGCTTCACCAAAAAGTGAGATTTCTCTTTGCTGGATTAGAGAATTTTCATTTTGATAAATAAACTCAATGGGATCTTCTAATGTAATAATATGTTTAGCTGCACTCTGATTAATATATTGAATTAAAGCCGCTAACGTTGTTGATTTCCCACTACCAGTTGCACCAGTAACTAAAATAATTCCTGATTCTACCTTTACCAGTTTTTTCAATATTTCTGGTGCCTCAATTTCACATAAAGTTGGGATTTGTTGGTTAATAATTCTAAATGCAGCTGAAATTCCCCGTTGTTGATAGAAAATATTTACCCTAAATCTTCCCACATTTTCAAGATAATAAGCAAAATCAATCTGCTGATGTTGCTGTAAAGTTATTTTTTGATCATCATCAAGTAGATTTAATAACTCAGTTTTTAGCTTAATTGATGATAATTTATTACTTGAGATAAATTTTAATTTTCCATTAATGCGAATGCATGGCGCTTCACCACTAGAAAGATGCAAATCAGAGGCTTTTTGCGTTACACTAAAGGCTAACATTGAATTTAACATTATTTTTAACTAACCATTCTTTTATTGGGAATTCACATGAACACAGTACATGACAATTTAATTACAATTAAAAATAAAATTAACAAAATTGCTTTAGATTGCGGCCGAGATCCCAAGTCAATCGAACTTATTGCAGTTAGTAAAACCAAACCTGTAGAATTAATTTCACAAGCGATAAATGCTGGTCAATTATCATTTGGGGAAAATTATGTTCAAGAAGGTGTTGAGAAGATTGCACACTTTAAACAAAGTATGCCTGATTTCCCTATTGTTTGGCATTTTATCGGCCCATTACAATCGAACAAAACTAAATTAGTGGCTGAAAATTTTGATTGGATGCATACCATTGATCGTTTCAAAATTGCCCAACGTCTTGATTCACAACGCCCAACAAATATGGACAAATTAAATGTCCTTATTCAGGTAAATATTAGCAATGAACAGACCAAATCCGGCGTTGCAATAGATGAGGTAGCTGATTTGATAAAACAAATTATTACATTACCTAATTTAAGACTACGTGGTTTAATGGCTATCCCTGAAATTGAAAATGATTTTGCGAAACAATTTGCCGTGTTTAAACAGATGAATCAGCTTTTGGAATCTTTAAAAACTAATTATCCATTTTTAGATACATTATCCATGGGAATGTCTGGTGATATGCAAGCGGCTATTGAGGCAGGAAGTACAATGGTTCGTATTGGCAGCGCAATTTTTGGTGCTAGACAATATGTATGATATATTGCTGAGCAAGTTATATTTTAGGAGTAATCAATGATATCGTTAATCTTCTTAGGAAGAGCTGTTTTAACTATTTGCTTATACGTCGTTATTCTACGGTTGTGGATGCAACAGGCAAGAGTCAACTTTTATAACCCATTTACCCAATTTATTGTGCGTATTACCCAACCGGTAATTGGTCCATTACGTAGATTAATGCCATCTATCAGACGTATTGATACAGCAACTTGGCTCATTTTTTATCTGTTTGCATTACTTAAAGTTATGTTTATTTATCGTTTCGAGGGCATAGATGCACCGATTTGGAGCCCTTATTATCTTTTATTTGCTTTAGCTGCCATGGTGCATGCTTTTGGTCATTTATTATTTTGGTTATTATTTTTTAGAGCTATCTTAAGTTGGGTTAGTCGTGGTCAATCAGTCGCAGATGAATTACTTGCTCAATTGACAGAACCATTAGTTGCGCCAATTCGCCGGATTATTCCACCAATTGGCATGATTGATCTTTCATTTATGGTTGTTGTGTTTATATTGATGTTTTTGAATTTATTAGCAATCGATTTTCTCGGTAATTTGTGGCTAGCATTCTAAAAAATAAAAGAGAGCCTATGCTCTCTTTTAAATAATATGATCTTCCCAAAAAATAACATCCTTTTCATAAACAATTCTATTTTTAACTGATATTTTTAACTTATGCATTAATTTTTTATTACCGACAATCAGCGGATGCCATTCTGGTAATACTCCTGTTTCGGAAAAATAACGGTAAGTACAAGTTTCTGGTAACCATTCAATAGTCAGTAAATTTTCCCGTGTTAATTTTATACAATCAGGCTCATAATCAAAACGGGTATGATAATGCTTACATTGACAAGTATTTGAATCAAGCAAATTACAGGCAACATTAGTATATAGGATTTCGTCAGTATCTTCGTCCATTAATTTATTTAGACAGCACTGGCCACATCCATCACAAAGTTGTTCCCATTCATCATCACTCATCTGATCTAAGGTTTTATGTTCCCAAAAAGGTTCAATCATACTTTAAAATCATCTTCATTTAACATTTGTAAAAAAAATCCATCCTCTTTGATCTTTTCTTCAATTTCATTTGCTGTTCCAACAACAAAACGCCTTTTACCATCAAGCAATACTTTCATAACAAAGACAGGCGCACCAAAAATTGACATTATCTTTTCCGGTATATGTGAAAAATCATTTTCACGTTCCATATATAAATAACAGTTTTCTTTTTTGCTACTTCTATAGATATAACACCACATCATAAAATTACATCTTACCTCTCAATTATTTCAGGCTATTTTGTAAATAAACACCAGCGCCAAATAATCCCGGATCTTTATGCGTTATGACATAAACAGGAATTTTTTTAACTAAAAAAGACATACGACCTTTGTGTTCAAATGCTTCTCTAAATGGCGATGATTTAAAAAATTCGATGAATCGGGGAACAATGCCACCCGCAATATACACACCGCCTTGAGTATTAAGAGTTAAAGCCAAATTGCCACCAAATCGTCCCATAAAAGTACAGAAATAATTTAAAGTTGCTAAGCAGAGCGGACAACTATTAGACAATGCTTTATTAACGATTATATCTGGCGTGATATTTTCAATCGGTTGATTATTGATTTGTAACAATGCTTGATAAATATTAACAATACCATTACCAGATAGAAATCTTTCTGAAGACACCCGACCAAATTTGTTACGTAACTGTTGTAAAATTCGATCTTCTTCTTCATTAATCATTGGTAATTCAGTGTGCCCACCTTCACCGGATAAACTAAGCCAATGTTCGTTTAATTTGATTAAATGTGAAACGCCTAAGCCCGTTCCTGCACCATAGATTGCTATTGGATAATTAAGATTAGCTTCACCACCACCAACTTTTACTACATCATTTGATGATAATCGAGGGATGGAATACGACACTGCAGTAAAATCATTGATAACTTCAAGCTTAGTTAAACTCAATTCTCTAATCAGTTCAGAGCGAGAAAATGACAAATTATTATTCGTCATTTCAATTAAATCACCTTCGTTAATTGGACATGCTATAGCAATACAAGCCATCTCAATAGTTACAGATTGTGATGCTAAATAAGTCTTAATAAGATTGAGCAATACATCATCTTTTGAAATGAGGATTTTAGTTATCGCTGATAATTCATTACTATCTAAATTATAAAGTGCAAATCGGGCATTGGTTCCACCAATATCAGTAACTAGTGCATATTTACTCATGTGATTCCCTTTTAAAAATAAAATCTTTCTAGATAACCATTAATTTAATCAATTCAATTAATGCTATAACATAATGAGTAATATTATGGACTATTTAGATTGATTTAACTAGATTGCTTTAACTGAATTCACTAATGGAATTATTGCCGCTAATAAAATATTAGCGGCTAATATTTGAAATTTGGAGGAAATAACCAACTATAACCACTTTTTAACTTTAAAGTAAATGTAAGGAGCAACACCTGCTAGCAACATCAATAATAAGGATAAAGGATAGCCATACTCCCACTTCAATTCAGGCATGTTTTCAAAGTTCATTCCATAAGCTGATGCAACCACTGTTGGTGGTAAGAATACTACCGAAACAACTGAGAAAATTTTAATTATTCGGCTTTGCTCAATATTAATAAAACTGGTAGCCGCTTGCATCAAAAAGTTTACTTTTTGGAACAAAGATTCATTATGAGGTACCAATGATTCAATATCTCGTATTACTTCTCGTGCTTGCTCTAACTGATCTGTAGGCATCTTTGCTCGGCGCACTAAATAGTTAACCGCACGTTGACTATCCATCAAACAAAGCCGTACTTTCCACGCAGTATCTTCTAGTTCAGCTAAAGATGTAATAGCCTCATCATAATGTTCTTGAGCTGAGCGATCCATAATAATTAAGCTTAACTCTTCAAGCTCGCTATAAATATTTTCGATCTGATCGGCTAATTGCTCAACTTTAACTTCAAATAAATCCAATAAAACTTCATAAGGATTACCATCATTCATGCCTTGATAACGTGAACGCATTCGGTATAGACGGAAGGCAGGTAAATCACGTTCACGCAGTGTAAATAAGCGACCATTGTGTACCGTAAATGCTACTGTTGAGTTACCGGCTCGGTCTTCCGCATCCTCATAAAAGAAGAATGAGTGAACATGTAGTCCTTCATTATCTTCGAAAAAACGGGCTGATGCCTCAATATCATCAAGTTCAATACTTGTCGCTAGATTTTGGCCTAAGTTGGTCAAAATCACTTCACGGTCGGCTTCTTCTGGTTCAATTAAGTCAATCCAGATCGCATTTTCAATATCGCCTTCATTAATTTTTACTAACTGTTTGTTTTTTAATCCAAACGCATTAATCATAAGGCCTCCAAGAGAAAAAATATTTAAGATATAACATCTACAAATGGCAGGCATTATACTCGTTATAGTAAAAAATTCCTATGATAAAGCGAATCTTTCTGTATTTTAAAATTTTGGATACTTAGTTCCAATTTTAAATTAAATTCGGTGATGTTAATTAAGTCTCATGATACAATAATACATATCAAATATTTATGTAATTGTTAGGAGTATATAATGGCAAACCGAGGTATTAATAAAGTCATTTTAGTAGGTAATTTAGGTCAAGATCCAGAAGTTCGTTACATGCCAAACGGTAACGCTGTCGCAAATTTTAGTGTTGCCACATCAGAATCTTGGAAAGATAAACAAACTGGTGAAAACCGAGATCGTACTGAATGGCATCGCGTTGTTGTATTTGGTAAATTAGCTGAAATTGCTGGCGAATATGTCAAAAAAGGTACTCAAGTTTACTTAGAAGGACAATTACAAACACGTAAATGGCAAGACCAATCTGGTAATGATCGTTATACTACTGAAGTAGTAATTAATGCTGTAGGTGGAACATTACAGATTTTAGGCTCTCGTTCAGGTGATAGTTTTAATGATGGCTCACAAAGTTGGGGACAAAGTGCTAATAATACTTCGTCTGCTCCTAGTACACCACGTCCTTCAACAGCAAATGAACCAGCAGCTAGTCAACCAACTATGCCTGAACCACCAATGGACTTTGATGACGATATTCCATTTTAATGGTTATTTATTCAATTCTTTATTACCTAGGCGTATAAATTACGCCTTTGTTCAATGCATATTCATACATGCTTTTCTCAAATAATGACAACTTATAGTGTTTAACTTTTCTTAAATCCTGTGTTAGAACGGTAAAGATCAGGTGTAACTCCTGCGATATTTTTAAACATAGCAATAAAAGCGGATACTGAACTATAACCAACAGAAAACGCGATGTCTTGAATCGATTTATCTTGTTCTAAAAGCGAGATACTATGTAAAAATCGTAACCGTTGACGCCACAGACTAAATGACATCCCTAGTTTTTGTTGACAACGTCGTGCAAGGGTTCGTTCGGTTGTAAATACTGTTTGAGCCCACTGTTCTAGAGTCTTATTGTTAGCTGGGTTTAATTCTAACTCTTTTAAAATAGGGGCTAAATATTTATCGTTAGAACTTGGCAAATAGAAGGGGAGGTTAGATTCTATTAAGAGCTGATCGATTAATACTTGTCCTAAACGAAGATCCTGTTCACTTTCTGGCTCCAGAATATTTCGCTCAAAGAATGAATCAATAATAGCATGGCTGATTTTATTTAAACCAAACAAACAAGTGTAATTAGGCATAACTTGGTAATTAGTTATATTAATTGTACGAAACCATGTTAATTCTTTATTGTAACATGCGTGTTCAGTATATGGCGGAATCCATAATGCAAATCCTGAAGGAGCCAAATATCTTTGTCCTTGAACTTTTAAGACAAAAATACCTGACTTAACACATATAATTTGCCCCCAACTATGCTGATGAGAAGAATATTCAGTCTCTGCATTAAATGCTTCATCATGAAGAAACATAAATCTTTTAAATTCCTTATCATTTAAATTAGTTTAAGATATTAAATTCATGGTAATTAAATAATATAAATATTGTCTTATATTAGCTTTTTTTGTCTGATTTTAGTGATATTTATAAATTAAGACAAGTTAAACTACATCAAATAACTTTTACTATTATTTACATAAGAAAATATATGGCTTATTTATACCCATTGATGGCAGTATTTATTTGGGCTGGCAATCAAGTTGTCAATAAATTATCTGTCGGCGCAATTGAACCTGAGGTTATATCTTTCTACCGTTGGTTTTTAGCGCTTATTCTATTAACCCCATTTTTTCTAAAAGGGATTATTAAGAACTTACAGCAAATCTATCCTCAAGCTCTTAAATTAATGGTACTTAGTTTATTAGGTATGGCTTTATATCAATGCCTTGCTTATTATGCCGCGGCAACAATTAGTGTGTTAACAATGGGGATCATTATGTCCATTATTCCTTTGTTAACTATCCTATTAAGCATATTCATTTTAAAAACACCACCAACTCAAGGTGTGCTAATTGGCAGTATTTTATCTTTTATTGGATTAATCTGGCTGATTAGTGGTGGTGAACCAATTAGACTTCTTGAACTTGGAATTGGTCAAGGTGAAATTTTAATGTTAATGGCAGCCTTTTCTTATGCGCTTTATGGGGTATTAACAAAAAAATGGACAATGAAAATCACAAATTGGCACTCTGTTTATGTTCAAATTTTGTTTGGTACATTAATGTTATTGCCAGGCTTTTTAATGAGTAACAATTTAACTGTAAATTCTGACAATGTTTGGCTTGTTCTTTATGCGGGTATACCAGCTTCTATTATTGCACCATTTGTTTGGATTATAGCTATAAAAAAATTAGGTGCAAATAAAACCGCCCTTTTCTTAAATTTAACACCGGTTATCACTGCAATAATCTCAATACTATTTTTGCATGAAACACTGTGTAGTTACCATTTAATTGGTGGTGGTATGTCATTTATCGGCGTAATATTGGCACAAAACTTAAAAGCACCATTATTTAAAATGAAAGCTTCAGATAAAGATACGTAACTAATCAGTACTGCGCTAATATTTATTTAGTTTTCACCTAATAGTTAATGTTTCTTTTTTATATATTTCATCTATACTTAATTAGAACTTTTATTACGATTTAGATTGAAGTTATGTTGGAACTTATACAAACAATCGGTTTTGGTTTAATTCTGTTTATTCCATTAACTAACCCATTAACTACCGTTGTACTGCTATTAGGTCTATCTGGCGATATGACCAATGAGGAACGTAATTACCAGTCAAAAATGACTTGTATTTATGTTTTCATCATCATGATTGTTTCATTTTATTGTGGACAATTGGTCATGAGCACATTCGGTATATCTATCCCTGGTTTACGTATCGCTGGTGGCATGATTGTTGGCATTATCGGTTTTAGAATGCTTTTTCCTCAACAACCCTCGCATAAAACATTAGAAGCGGATGCAAAAAAGAAAGAAGTTTCCAATAACATCGCTTTTGTTCCACTTGCAATGCCAAGTACTGCTGGACCGGGAACAATTGCTATGATAATCAGTATGGCTTCCACTGTAAAAAGTGGTGGATATAATGTATCGACTTGGGTTGTTTATACTTCATCAATACTTGTCCCTTTATTATTATGTATTATTTTATGGTTCTGTATGCGTAGTGCTGGTAGTATAATGCGCTTTATGGGTAAAAGTGGTATAGAAGCCACATCAAGAATAATGGGCTTTTTACTGGTCTGTGTTGGTACACAATTTATTATAAATGGTGTTAAAGAATTAATATTAAACTTCCCAAATTTTTGAAAAAAATATTTTTTTATTATAATTTTTTATCGTATTGATTAACTAGAGATTTGGGATATTTTTTATCATTTCTACTCGCATCAAATAATCATATAGAGGTAAAAGTTGTTTAAAACCTTTAGCAAGTTTATTCGGTAAATCACCATTTAGAACATCTTCAATATGATTATTGGTTACCATTACAGCAATATTCTTACGATTGTACCATGTCGATAATTTTTCATCTTGATCTTTGATTAATGGTCTTTTATACATTTCCCCTACTAATTCAAATGGTTTTTTAACACAATTAACTACCGCCAAAAATTTAGAGGGGTCATTTAATATTTCTTCTCTAAAGATATCCATAGTAGGTTTTGAAGCACAATAATAACCTAAACCATATCTATAGCTATCTGGACCAATTTCAAAAAAATAGGCTGGAGCTTCTTTCCAATCACGATTAGGGCGTTTAAATGTCAACCATAAACGACTACGGTATAATGACTTATCTTTAGAGAATCGCGTATCACGATGAATTCGTGAAATTGTTTTACCTATAGCTGGACGTGTTTCAAACCATTCATCAATTTTAAGCATGGTTGGTGTTAGTTGCTCAACCAATAATCGAAAAGGTTTGATCAAATCATTCTCATAAATTGATCTATGCTCTTCAAACCAAACTCTACTATTGTTAATCCAAGCATCTTGTAAAAAATTTAACCCTTCTTGAGTAAAACCAGTAAAATTTGCCATATTTTACTCCTGATATAATGCTCTAACTTTATCTAAGTCCTCTTGGGTATCCACCCCAATAGCCGGAGCTTGTTTGGCTACTGCTACATGTATTTTCTCACCATACCAAAGAACTCTTAATTGTTCTAACATTTCTATCTGTTCTAAAGCAGAAGGTGACCATTGAATATATTGACGAATAAAACCAGCACGATATGCATAAATACCAATATGACGTAGGTAAAAATCACCAATCGAATCAAGTTTATTTTGTTCACTCAATTTAGCAAAACGATCACGCTCCCATGGAATAGTCGCCCGAGAAAAATAAAGTGCATAGCCATCTTTATCCATAACCACTTTTACTGCACCTGGATTGAACGCTTCTTCAACGGAAGCAATCGGCACAGCTAAAGTTGCCATTCCTGTTTTGTATTTCACTAAATTATCAGCAACTTGATCAATAATAATCGGTGGAATTAATGGTTCATCGCCTTGGACGTTTACAATGACTTCATCATCAGCCAGTTGAAAAGTATTAATGACTTCAGCTAAACGTTCGGTTCCTGAGTTATGCTTATCACTCGTTAAAACGACCTCACCACCATAGCTTTGCACTACATCAAAAACTTGTTGGTTATCGGTTGCAATAATGACTCGGCTAGCCGATGACTTTTGTGCTTGTTCCATAACTCGAATTATCATCGGTTTGCCATGAATATCAGCAAGGGGTTTTCCCGGTAAACGGCTTGAAGCATATCTAGCAGGAATAATTACAGTAAAACTCATAAAATTACCTCAAAACTTTAATTATTATTTATCACAATTCGATTGATCTAATGAATTTGCTTCGCTTGCTAATAATACTGGTATCCCTTCTTTTATTGCGTAAACTAGCCTATCATTTTGGCAAACTAATTGTTGATGTTGTTTATCGTATTCTAATTGTCCATGGCATTTAGGACAAGCAATAGCGCTTAATAACAATTGTTTCATCTTTTTTCTCTTTGTAATTTTTTTTCTACAAATAGTGAATAAATCTTTTCAATAGACTGATCGGGTATCGTAGCATCAATAGGTAAATACCACCAATTAGATAATGCAAATTGCCGACATTTCACTGCATCTTTTTCGGTCATTAGAAGTGTTTGATTATCTGCAGCAATTTTCTCTAATAATGGCAGATTAAAATTTTGGTGATCAGCAAAAGATTCAGTATGTAATAAATCCGCATTCATTTTATTTAACATATCAAAGAATCGCTTTGGATTACTGATACCGGCAATGGCACAAATATGATGCAATGCCAATAATTGGCATTTTTCATTGGTTAGTAGATTTACCGCATAACTAGGGATTAATTGCATAGTATAAGTTTTATCTGGATATTGACTTAACAGATTTCCTGAACTGTCACCATTTATTATAATTAAATCAACTGATTTCAATCGATTTTTTCTTTCTCTCATTGGCCCCGCAGGGATCCACCAACCATTTCCGAATAGTCGTTTACCATCAACGACTACGATCTCGATATCACGAGCTAATGCATAATGCTGTAAACCATCATCTGTTAAAATAACATCTAATTGATATGATTTTAATAATTCTTTAACTGCCTCAACTCGCTTAGGTGCGACCGCAATTGGTATTTGAGTTCTTTGATAAATTAAAATTGGTTCGTCGCCTGCTTGTTCAGTACTAGTATGTTCATCTATGATTAACGGATAATGGTCGGATTTTCCACCATAACCACGAGAGACTAACCCAACCTTCAATCCTTTAGCTTTCAAAGCTTCAATTAAACTGATTGCCAGAGGTGTTTTACCATTACCGCCGGCAGATAAATTACCAATGACAATAATGGGAACTGGAGATTGCCATGCTTTGAATATGCCAAACTTGTATAATTGACGACGAATGAAGCTAATGCATCCATACAATAATGAAAATGGTAACAATAACCAAAATGATTTATTGTTGCCATACCATAGTTTCTCAATCATAACTTTATTATGCTCGCTAGTTCCAATAATTTTATTTTTATATGGCGCATAAATATATAATTTATGTACCATACTAACAATAATTCTATTTTACTCATAAAATGATAAACTACCAAACCAATCATGATACCATCTTGGATTGATATCTTTTCGCATAGTCTTTTGTTGCCAAAATGTTGGATAAAAAAATAGACTAATCTGTCCTTCCTTACCTGTTATATAATACTTAATATTTAGCAAGTTATAACGATTAGTTATCTTATTGGAAGGCAGTCTCCATGGGTTATAACGTGATGTAGAAGTTAATGCATTAAGAGGATTAACATAATTTAAGAATGGATAACTTGATGAAGTTGTACTTCCATGATGAGGAGTTTGTAGAATGGCTGAAGAGAGATTAAGTTTATATTTAAGCACTAACTCGTATTCTTGTTTACGTTCAAGATCGCCAGTCAATAACACTGAAAATTGACCATCAGTAATTTGAATTACACATGAATCACCGTTATTAGGATTACTCACTAATTTGGTCGGCCATAACACATTAAAACGTAAATGTTGCCAATAAAAATTATGATCAGCTAGACAATTATAATCATTACTCAAACTAGTAGATGAACTCATTAACCATGCATTAGGATAATGTTGTTGCAAATAGCTTAAGCCACCAATATGATCGTTATGACTATGACTAATAATAATACCTTCAACATTAAGATTATGCCATTGTAAAAAAGGAATAATCACCTGCTCTGCAGCTGAACTATTTTCCCATTTTGCGCCAGTATCATACAAAATAGCTGATTTACCATTATGAATCACAATCGCCAATCCATGTCCAACATCCAACATATCCATTCGCCATAGATAATCGGGTTGTTTATAAATTGGTGAAAATAACATCATTATAACAATCACAATAGTAAAGCTAAAACGCCGCCAAAATTCTACCCGAATAATGATTATAGTTATCCAACCAATTCCACTAAACAAATAAAAATCCGCCGGTATATTTAGCCATAAAATATTTAAATATTCTAAGCAACAAAAAAGCCATTCTAGTGAAATTTGCGCAACAAACCATAACCATAAAGCAAGATAAAAACAGTCCATTAAACTAAATAATAATGCCAATAAAATAGCAGGAAAAGTGATTAGCGAAACAATAGGAATTGCAATTAAGTTAGTTAACAACGCAACAACACTTATACCATGAAAAATAAATAATTGGATAGGAAGCAATAATAATGTTAAACCAAATTGTAAATGTAATAATCTAATAAAATACCATCGCTTTTTATTTTTTAACGTGCTAGCTAGTGGCAACCATTCAAACAAAAAAATCAAACTAACCACAGCATAACAGGACATCCAAAAACTTTCAGATAATATCATTAGCGGATCAAAAATTAATAATAACGCTATAATACGGTTAATTTTCTGCCATGCACTGATGTGATTATTTTTATAACGCAAATATATCCAAATTGATAAAGCTAAAATAGCACGTAATGCTGGAGGATTAAAACCAGTTAACCAGGTATAACACAACGTTATTAACCAACCAAATAATATAGGTAACAATAAATTGCTATAGCGTTGTGGTAAAAAAAATACTAAACCTTTTAACAAAAAACAACTAACGTAGAATACTAACAGAATATGCATTCCTGAAATTGCCATTAAATGAGCAACACCGGTTTGCATCATAGTTAAACGATTATGATCAGAAATCTGTGAACGGTCACCAAATCCTAATGCTAATAAAATTCCTCGATAGCTAAACAGATTAATATAAGCTAAACATTTATCAGCAATACTTTGTCGAATATTAAACTTATTTTCGAGCAAATCTGATTTAATAACTTTAGCCTTTAACAAAGCATGATTAGCAATAGCAAAACGTTGTTTATCAAATGATCCTTCATTTAAATAACTATGCGTTACTTTAGTTTTTATGGTTAATTGCCAAATTTGACCTGCTTTAATAAAGTCTGATTGTTGCCAATAGATATCAACAGGTATTGGTGATGATAAAATCTGATCTGAAATTTTTAGAATGGAAAATTTAGCATAATATGGATTTGTTTGTTTTTGGGAGTAGATTTGAGTATTAATAGTTTCAACTTTTGCAGTAACGATTAATGTCTGGTCAATATATGGTTCAATTAACCTTATGTATTGTTTTGCATTTGCTGTAGACCAGAGAAAGCTTAATGTAAACACAGCAATTAAACAAATATAGTAATGACGTCGTATTGGACATACTAAAATAATAACAATGAATACTACAGCCAAAACAAGCCAACTTGTTTCAGATGGCAATGATGGCAAAAACATTAATGGCACACATCCTAAGGAAAATACAATTGCCATTAAATCTATTGAACCGTAATGCCGCATCAATTTCTACATATTAATATTGTTTAAATAATCAATTTAATATGTTCTAACTTTCCACGAATTATTTTATATTTAATTTTAGAGCTACATTCCAATTTAAAGATTACTATTTCTTTCTCTATTCTGAATCATTCATCTAATTAAAAAAAAAGCCTTTGGTTTTACTCAAAAGCTTTTTTATTAATAATTGAATTGAAATTATGCTTTAGCAGCATTATTTACTCGTTCACGTAACTCTTTCCCTGGTTTAAAGTGAGGAATATATTTGTGTTTAACCTCAACATTTCCTCCTGTTCTAGGGTTTCTAGCTTTACGAGGTGCACGATAGTTAAGACTGAAACTACCAAAACCGCGAATTTCAACGCGATCATTACTCTCCATCGCTAACGCAATTTGTTCAATAATGTCTCTAACAGCATCATCAACAAGTTGCACAGGAAGGTGTGCCCGCCAGTTGACTATTCTTTCTGCTAAATCGGATCTGTTCATGGTCACTCCTAATTTATTTTATGTGGTATATATTTTACTCATTTTATACCACAAAAGAAAAAGAGGGCAAGCCCTCTTTACTCTTTGAATAAATATTTTTTACTCAGTTTTTGACGCTGCTTTGAATGCTTCAGCCATTGCATTAGTAAATGATGCATCTTCTTGAGTTGCAGTATTATTTACAGCTGCTAATGCTTCTTTTTCATCAGCTTCATCTTTAGCACGTACAGATAATGAAATCGCGCGAGTTTTACGATCGATATTCACGATTTTCGCTTCAACTTCGTCACCAACATTTAATGCAGTAGTTGCATCTTCAATACGTTCACGAGCAATATCTTGTGCTTTTAAGTAACCTTCGATACCGTCAGCAATCTCAACTGTTGCACCTTTAGCATCAACTGCGGTAACCTTACCTTTAACAATTGATCCTTTTTTAAAGTTAGATGCAAAGCTGCTGAATGGATCGTCTTCAAGTTGTTTGATACCTAATGAAATACGTTCACGGTCAGCATCAACTTGTAGAACAACGGCTTCAATATCATCACCTTTCTTATAAGCTTTAACAGCTTCTTCACCTGGCATATTCCAAGAAATATCAGAAAGATGAACTAGACCATCAATACCACCATCTAAGCCGATGAAGATACCGAAATCGGTAATTGATTTGATCTTACCACTAACTTTATCACCTTTATTGTGTGATTCAGCAAATTGTAACCATGGATTTGGTTTACATTGTTTAAGACCAAGAGAAATACGACGACGTTCTTCATCAATTTCAAGAACTACAACTTCAACTTCATCACCTAAGCTAACAACTTTAGATGGGTGAATGTTTTTGTTAGTCCAATCCATTTCAGAAACGTGAACTAAACCTTCAACACCAGTTTCGATTTCAACGAAACAACCGTAATCAGTTAAGTTAGTTACTTTACCAGTTACTTTAGTACCTTCTGGGTAACGTTTAGCAATTGAAACCCATGGATCTTCGCCTAATTGTTTTAAGCCAAGAGAAACGCGTGAACGGTCTTTATCGAATTTAAGAACTTTAACAAGTAATTCTTGACCAACTTCAACCACTTCACTTGGATGTTTAACACGTTTCCAAGCCATATCAGTGATATGTAGTAAACCATCAACCCCACCAAGATCAACGAATGCACCGTAATCAGTAAGATTTTTGATAATACCTTTAACTTCAGAACCTTCTTGTAGATTTTCAAGAAGTTGTTCTCTTTCTGCACTATTTTCAGATTCAATTACTGCACGACGTGAAACAACTACGTTGTTGCGTTTTTGATCTAATTTAATAACTTTTAATTCGATCTCTCTATTTTCAATATGAGAAGTATCGCGTAATGGACGAACATCAACAAGCGAACCAGGTAGGAACGCACGAACGCCATTAAGATCAACCGTAAAGCCACCTTTAACTTTACCATTGATAACACCTAAAACTGTTGCAGCATCTTCAACTGCTTTTTCTAATGTTAGCCATGCTTCATGACGTTTAGCTTTTTCACGAGATAAGATTGTTTCACCAAAGCCATCTTCAATAGAATCAAGAACAACGTCAACAACATCGCCAACTTGAACTTCTAATTCACCTTGGGCATTTTTAAACTGCTCTACTGGAATTGCTGATTCAGATTTTAAACCAGCATCAACTAAAACAACATCTTTGTCGATTGCAACGACAGTACCACGGATCATATTACCAGAACGAGTGTCTAGTTGATTTAAAGACTCTTCAAAGAGTTGAGCAAAAGATTCAGTCATATTTTATATACTTAAATTAATATTAACGTCCACATTACATCCTGTCTTGTGGGGTTGTTTATGATACTCCACTTACATCCTTGTAATGGAGCTTCGTTCACGCTATAAGTTTACATACAATATAAACCTATAGCACAAGTTTTTCTTTTATATACATAATAGCTTGATTAAAAACATCTTCAATAGAGAGAGATGTAGTATCAATTATTAGTGCGTCAACCGCAGGCTTTAATGGCGCAACCACTCGATTTCGATCTCGCTCATCACGCGCAGTTATCTCCTGCAAAATTTCGTGGAATTTAGCATGAATTTGTTTATCTTGCAACTGTTTCATTCTTCTTTCTGCTCTTGATTGAGGGCTAGCATCAAGAAATATTTTTACAGGGGCATCGGTAAATACGACTGTGCCCATATCACGGCCATCGGCAATCAATCCAGGCAATTGTCGAAAATCACGTTGACGCTGTAATAAAGCTGTTCTTACTTCATTTATTGCTGCTACTTTTGAAGCTACACCACCGGTTTGTTCGGTACGAATATCTTTTGAAACATCAACTCCAGCCAACAATACTTTCACATCATCATGACTGCTATCAAATGTTAATGGCAAATCTAATGCAAGCTTTGTCAGCTGATTAATATCATCAAGAGCAATATTTTTCTTTAACGCCGATAGCGCTAGCACACGATAAATAGCACCTGAATCTAAAAGGTGCCAGTTGAAGTGATTTGCTAACGCTTGACATAATGTACCCTTACCTACACCACTTGGCCCATCAACAGCAATAACAGGAATATTTTTTGTCATGTTATATTTCGCTTAATCGTTTAAATTGTTCAAAATAATCAGGGAATGTTTTCATTGTACACTTCGGATCTAAAATAGTTACCGGCGTATCAGAAAGTGCAACTAATGAGAAACACATTGCCATACGATGATCATTATAAGTTTTTATTTCTGCATGATTGAGTTTTGCAGGAGGAGTTATAGTAATATAATCCTCTCCTTCTTCAACAGTAGCACCAACTTTACGTAATTCGTTGGCCATAGCCGATAAGCGATCGGTCTCTTTTACTCGCCAATTGTAAATATTTCGAATTGTCGTTGTTCCATCAGCAAAGAGTGCAGTTGTTGCAATTGTCATCGCTGCATCAGGAATATGATTCATATCCATATCGACACCATTTAATTCACCGTGAGTACACTCAATATAATCATCAGCCCAAGTTATTTTGGCACCCATTTTTTCAAGCACATGGGCAAATTGAGTATCTCCTTGTAAACTTTTTTTACCAACTCCAGTAACACGAACAGTGCCACCTTTAATTGCTGCTGCCGCTAAGAAATAGGATGCTGAAGATGCATCACCTTCTACCAAATAACTACCAGGTGATTGATAAGTTTGATTAGCTTTAATAATAAATGTCTGATATTGATTATTGATGACCGATACACCAAACATTGCCATCATTTTTATTGTAATATCAATATATGGTTTAGAAACTAGATCACCGATAATAGTAATTTCAGTATCATTGTTAGCTAAAGGGGCTGCCATCAATAGTGCTGTTAAGAATTGACTTGATACCGAGCCATTTACAGCAATCTTACCTCCAGTAAAACCTCCATGGATATGGAGTGGCGGATAACCCTCAGTTTCAAGATAATCAATTTTAGCGCCACCTTGACGTAATGCATCCACCAAATGACCAATTGGACGTTCTTTCATACGAGGTTCACCCGTTAATACAATATTATTATCGGCTAAACAAAGTGCTGCAGCTAAAGGACGCATAGCAGTCCCGGCATTTCCTAAAAATAGTTCTAATGGATGAGAAGAATGTAATTTACCTCCTACCCCTTCTATATCACAAATTGTTCGGTCATCTGACAGATGATATTTGATGTTCAACGCTTTTAAAGCGTCAAGCATATAGCGAACATCATCACTATCAAGTAAATTAGTTAATCTTGTTTTACCTTGACTAAGTGCAGATAATAATAGTGCACGATTTGATACACTTTTAGAACCAGGTAAATTAATGGTACCACTAAATTTTTTTATCGGTTGTAATGTTAAAGATAACATAATGACTCTCTTTAGTAATTTTAATATTCTTTAAAAATTTTCTAAGGTGGTTTTTAATAGATCGATTGCTTTATGATCTTTCGCACTATTTTGCCATAATTTATCAAATAAATGGCGATAACGTTTAATTGCATCTTCTGAAGATGTTATTGAGGCTATCCCTGTGGTTATATTAGGTAGTTCACCTAATCGAAAAGGACTCATTGCCAATGCTAACGCCTCTTCATTTTGATAAAATATTTGAAAAGCGATGGATGGGATAGCTTGTTCCGTAATCGCAATTGTTGGTGCATAAGCTTGATCTTCTATCAATTTGATCAAATGATAAATTTCTTTACGAGCCAACAACATTCTTTCAGATTTCTTGCCTGGAGAAATGGTTAAATTGCCAACCAAACCGATATGCAAAAATCGCTCAACATTACGCAAACTGATTAGATTAATCACTTTTGGTACAGATTGATAAAACTGTGTCTTACGCTCATTTAAAATCGATATTGATGTTGCATATCGTTGCGCTGCAATGGATTCATTCGACTCATTTAACATCATGCCTAAATGGGCAAGATAATCGGGTGAAGTTAATAGAAAAGAAAATGGATCAAAATGGGAATAAATGTGCGTAGATTGTTCTTCTAACTGACGCATACGTTCAAAAAAACCATCACCACTAGAATAGTATTCTGTGTCAATGCCAAGTAAACTCGCAAATGAAGTATCTAATAATGAGGCTAAACGTTCAAGGGTTTCTATTTTAACAATTTCGCCTTTTTCTAAACGGTAAACCGCAGCTCTAGAGATTTTAAGACTTTCTGCAACCTCTTCAGCTCTGAGAGAAGCAGCGATACGGTAAGCTCGCAATCGCTGTCCGATAGCACAATAATCAATCGATCCAGTAATCATAATATACTCAAACTATTGGGATTTTGGCAGTGTACCATATGGTAGATACAATGCCAATTTAATGTAATGATATTTCAGACTAAAAGCATATTTGAGTCTTTTATTTTAATAATTCATTTTGTAATGATGATGCATTTTTAAATTCAGTATAGTCAGTGATAGCTTCCGGTTGTTTTTCTCCTTTTTCCATTTTTCCTATCACTTGTGATGCTATTACTAAACCTTTTTGTTCAATAACGGTATTTTTATAAAAATCAATTAAATCTTGTTTAGTAATTTTCTTAAGTAATTCTATTTTTTTATCACGAGAATCGAATTGAAAACGAGATAAGCGATAATCTGAAATTAAACGTTCAAACTCTTCATCTAAGGATTGAGGCGGCATTGTCTGTTCATCAATAATGCTTCTTTTATACTCTTCAATATCTTCATCAGTTAACGCATCTAATTTATTTAACATTGTTGGGTAAAAGGCTTGATAACGTTGTAATAGATAAGCAGGATCCCACTGATTAGTTTGCACAGCAAAACCCAACCCTACTGATTCCCCAATAAAAAATGGGAAAATACCTACAAGATATCCCAATTGTTCATTACTTCGCAATTGATCAAAAAACCATGGTGACATAATACTAGTTAAGGTATAGCCAACCACCTGACTTTTAGTCGGATCATAATTAGTTGGGAAATAAGTCATTAACAACGCGCTATCGGTACTTTTCGCGTGTTGGGTGATTCTCGCTGTAAACGAAGTTTTAATCGTTATATCCTCAAAAGGAGTAAATTCAACATCACGTTTTAATGTCTTTTGCACTGCATGATAAAGCTTCAAAGAATCTTCATTTGAAATATTACCTAAACTAATCATGTAAGGTATCGATTGTGACATCAAGTTATCACGATAAGCTTCAACATCACTAATAGTGATAGTATTTGTAATTTGTCGTCTTTCATCTCGTTCAAAATAGTGAGGCAATTTAGATAATGCAAGAACTGGCTCGGACGCTAATCGAATACTTTCAAAATGATCTGCTCCATCAAGTCGTTGCAGATACCATGATTTAGCTAATGCTAAATTTTGTTCATCAATAGCCACTTGACGATAACTATTAAGAATAGCCAATACCATTTCTGGTAAATGTTGATTAAAACCAGCAGCAGTTATCATTAAACCATTATCAGTACCGGTGGATAATGACATTCCGGCATTACCAGCTTGAAATTGTAATTGAGTTAAATCACGACTAACTATGTAATCAAGTAACTCAAAAGCAATTGACGTTTTTGCATCTTTAAAAGCCTGATTATTACGTAAAGAAACAGCAATCACAGCCTTAGGATCATTACTAAAATGACGACTAACAAAATGAATATGATTACCACGTTTACTAAATGTAGCTGGTTGAATCTGATCTTCATTTTGTGCAGTTATACTAAAATTATCAGGAATATAAGGATTTAATTCAGGCAGACTAAACGAAAAATCCTTAGCTAAATTAGTCCACGTTGCTTTTAATTCATCTGTAATATTATCGATTTTATAAGGCGCATTGAGGAAATATGCAGTTTTATCGGTGTTTTGATTTGGAGCAATCAACCACACTCTAGCATTGTCGGGAGTAAAATTTTTGATTCGAGTGATGATAGCTTCTTTATTCAAATGTTCTGCAACATAATCCGCATCTAATACATTTTTAACTGGATAAAGTAGCATCTGATCTGATAACCATTCAACATAAGACATATCGCGGTTAACATCTTTATACTTAAACGACAAAGCAAAAACCTTTTTTATTTCATCGTAATAAGCTTCTGAAACGCCCTGTTTTTCAATTAATTGTAAATAATTGAATATAGCTGCAATCACCTTGTCTTTTTGCGCCAAGCCTTCATCAGTTAAAATAACATTAATATTAAATGTCCCACTATTACCATAATATTTACTATCACAAGTTGCTTGAATAGCTTCAATCAAGCCTTGTTTTTGTAACTGATCAGCTAAGGTATTTTTACTATTATTACTAATTAAATAGATAAGATATTCATTGGTTTTATCTATAAATTTATCGATGTCATTTTCGATTGGAAATTTTAGAGACAACATTTTTCTAGGTTGAGCTGGTATCATGGTAATTTCTTTACCGGTAAACTCCTGAGTAATCGCTGGTTTAGTAATTGGTGGAACAACAATATTTTTATTAGGAATTTGACCGTAAGTAGATTCTGCCAAAGTTTCTAATTTTTCAATGGGTTGATTACTATAAATAACCCCAACCATAATATTAGCTGAATAGTATTTATCATGAAAGTTAACTAATTCATCTTGCAATTTACTATTGTCTTTATCACTTAAAGTTTCTAAATTGCCTCCAGAAAATTGCGCTGCTGGGTGATTAGGGTTAATTGTTTCAGAATCAACTTGCTGAATACGAAAACCATCACTTGAGCGATACATCGTCATTTCTGCATTGACGGCATTACGTTCTTTATCAGAAAATTTAGGATCAAAAATTGGCTCAGCGATCGCATCTGCTAAATAATCTAATGCAGTATTAATTACACCATTTTCAACTTCAAAGAAAAACGCAGTCCGATTACCACTTGTTGTAGCATTATAGTTACCGGCATGTCGTGCCAAAAATTCGGTAAAACTTGACGGCTGAGGATACTTTTTCGATCCCATGAGCACCATATGTTCTGTATAGTGAGCTAAGCCTTGTTGAAGCACAGGATCATATAATGAGCCAACTGGCAAAGCTATAGAACCTAGTGATTTAGTCGCTTTTGGATCTGAAACTAATAAAACTCGCATTTTATTATTAAGTTCAATCACTTCATATTGACGATCATCTCGTTCGCTTTGGTGAACTTTATTTAATAACACAGAATGTTCATGCTTATTTTCAATAGCAAATGAACTATTAAAGGTAAAAACGGTTAATGCAGTAATAAATAGTGTTTTAGTTTTCATGTTATTCATAGAATTCTCGCCTAATTTAAAAGACAGTATAATCGAAATATAAATATAAATGAAAAAGAAAAAATTTATTATTTAGAATACAAAATTATCGTCAAAATTCAAGAATATAAAGGTATATAGAAGGTATGATTAATTACAGCTTTATTAATAGAAGAGAGCAATACAGTGATAACCGTTATTTAAATAATAAAAGCAATTATCTATAGAATATGGTTAAACTAACATTATCG
>NZ_NASN01000020.1:0-39182 GCF_002142015.1 Gilliamella sp. A7 | reverse complement strand
ATTTTTATTGCCTATTCTTCCGATTAATTCTTACAGCATGATTTATTATTTGGGTAATTTTTGGTTATTTAAATAGCTAAAAATCTTTCGTTAATTTTCATTGAGACAATAATAAATATGCAAACCACCAATAAAAAAGTAAGAATTTTAAACAAAATACTTATTCTAATTACCTTACTCGCAACAGGTTCAGCAGCTTATTTATGGTTCGAAAATCAAGCTAAAAATACGACGCATACTCATCAAGAACCTCAAGTTTCATCACCGGTTTTTTTAACCTTAAAACCATTTACCATTACATTACCACCTTCTGAAGATAATTTAGATATCAATAAAATTCTATATGTTGGTATGGTATTACGCGTCGAAGATGAAGATCAAAAAACGGTACTATTAGAATATTTGCCTGAAGTAAGAAGTGATGTATTGCTGTTAACCTCAAAACAGTATGTCAATAATTTGAAAAAAGAATCTGGCAAACTCGAATTACAAGAGCAAATAAAAACAGCATTATCACGCCAATACGATGCCAAACATTCAGTAAAAATCGATGAAGTGTTATTCACTGATTTCATTATAAGGTAATTATCATGTCGGATAAGCTTCAATCTACTAGCGATAAAAGTGAATCTTTAGCTAAACATTCACCGGATAATGCTGCCAGTATTGAAAAAAATATTGTGCAAAATTATCAATCACAGCAAAGCAAACGGACTGAAGTAAAACCTTATGATATATCAGTTAAACATAGCTTTATTCCTGAACGACTAACAGCATTAGAAATAATTAATGAACGTTTTGCTCGTCAATTTCGAATTGGTTTATTTAATTTATTACGTCGTAACACGGATGTTATTACCTCGCCAATTGAGCCAAAAACATTTAAAGAATTTTCGCATATTTCGGCAACTTACCATTTAAATTTAGTTCATCTTAATCCTTTACGAGGAAGCTGCTTATTTTCTTTTTCACCAGAACTGGTATTTATTGTTGTTGATACGCTTTTTGGCGGTGATGGACATACCACCAATATGGAAACTGAAGGACGTGAATTTACTCATACCGAACAAGAGATTATTAGACGAGTATTAGATCTTGCTTTAACTACATACCAAAATTCATGGATTGACGTATACAGTATTGAAACTGAATATATTCGTTCTGAAGTTGAGAGTAAATTTACTAATATCACCAGCTCTCCCGATGATGTTGTGTTAACTTCCACCTTTTTAATTGAAATTGGTAGCTTTAAAGCAACTTTCTGCATATGCATTCCATATACAATGGTTGAACCTATCAAAGAGCTATTAATTAAACCACCGATCGAAAGTCAAACCCATCAAGATGATAATGTCTGGATGAGTTCCCTCACTAGTGGTATTAAACAATCAACGGTTGAGTTAGTCGCTAATTTTACAAATATTCAAACTACTGTTGCCAAATTATTAGCATTAAAGGTAAACGATATTTTAGATATAGAAAAACCAACCAGCTTAGATGTCACTATTGGTGGCGTACCGGTTTTAAAAGGTCAATATGGTAGTGTAAATAAACAATATGCAATTCAAGTAGAGCAAATAAGCAACCCTGTATTAGAACAATTGAATGAAGGAGTGTTCAATGAGTGATATGCCAAATAATAGTGATGATAGCCAAACAACTAATTTAACTGATGAAGAATCGGTAACAACAGAAGCTATTTTTGAAACCCTTTCGCCTCAACCGTCAGATGTAAAAGAACAAGATATTAATCTTATTTTAGATATTCCGGTTAATTTAAGTGTTGAACTAGGCCGAACCAAAATGGCCATTAAAGATCTATTAAATTTAACTCAAGGCTCAGTTATCGCCTTAGATGGTTTAGCTGGTGAGCCATTAGATATTTTAATTAACGGTTACTTAATTGCACAAGGCGAGATAGTGGTGGTGGGTGACAATTATGGTGTGCGAATTACCGATATTATTACCCCATCAGAAAGGGTACGTAGATTAAGTCGTTAATAACCTTAATGAGATAACCATGAGCGAATCAACCATAAACTCCGGTATACAAAATTTTTCGCCTATCCCTACTGAATCAAGCTTATATAGCCAACTAGGGATAACCTTTTTTAGTGTCATCGCCATTATATTAGTCTTAACATGGCTAATAAAACGAATAGGCTGGAAAAAATCTACTAAGCAATTTATTGATGTTAAAGCAATTTACAATATAAATGCCAAAGATCGTATTATGCTGGTTTATGTTGATCATCAATTACTGGTGGTCGGGGTAACAGCCCAACAAATGACTTTACTCCATACCGTCAATGAACAACGTACTGAAATGTTATTCGCTGAGCCAGCCGACGTTGAACAAAAGTCAAAAAATAATCTATTCAATCAGATATTAAGATCTGTGTTAAACAGTAAAAAGGTGTGATTAATTGTGCGGTTAAAACTTGTTATTTTATTTAGCTTATTGCTGGCTAGCCAATATAGTTATGCCGAATTATCACCGTTAACAATTGTTACCCAAACCTCACTACCAGAAGGGCAAACTTGGTCATTACCAGTTGAAACTTTAGTTTTTTTAACCCTACTAACTTTCATCCCAATTATATTGCTATCAATGACGAGTTTTACTCGTATCATTATTGTGTTAGGGCTATTACGTAGTGCACTTGGTACCCAATCAGCACCGCCTAATCAATTAATTTTGGGTATTGCCCTATTTATGACATTTTTTATTATGTCACCGACGTTGGATAAAATATATCAAGATGCTTATGTTCCCTATTCACAACAACAAATCACTATGCAACAAAGTTTGACAGAGGCAAGCAAACCACTGCGTGAATTTATGTTGAGTCAAACTCGTGAAAGTGATTTAACACTATTTGTTAATATGTCCCATACTGGTGATATTCAAACCCGTGAAGATATTCCACTACGAGTTTTAGTCCCCGCTTTTGTGGTTAGTGAACTTAAAACCGCTTTTCAAATTGGCTTTACTCTGTTTATTCCTTTTTTAGTCATTGATTTAGTTGTTGCCAGTACATTAATGGCATTAGGGATGATGATGGTACCACCAGCAACAGTATCACTACCTTTTAAAATTATGTTGTTTGTATTAGCTGATGGCTGGCATTTATTGTTAGGTTCATTAGCACAAAGCTTTTTCAGTTAACACCAACAGTAAAGGGATTATATGCCTTCTGAATATATTAGCCATTTTGCCATTCAAGCAATCAAAGTTGCCGCATCACTTGCAGGCCCTTTATTACTCGCAGCCTTAGTCACTGGGCTAATTATCAGTTTGTTACAAGCGGCAACCCAAATTAATGAAATGACCTTATCTTTTATTCCTAAGATTTTGGCGGTGGTTTTAGTATTAATCATTTTAGGCCCTTCAATGCTGACAACTATGATCGATTATATCCGACTGGTTATTACTGATATTCCTAACTTAACTAGTTAACCTTAATGGATACCGCGATTTACGATCTGTTTAATATTGATTTTTTTGCTTGGGTTCGATCAAGTTTTCTGCCTTTTACCCGTATTTTAGCGCTAATTATGGTCGCACCTATTGTTGGTGAAAAAGAGGTGCCAAATCGGTTAAAAATCGGTTTAGCAATGCTGATCGTCATTTTATTACCGTTACCAAAGTTAGACGACAACCTTAGCCTTTATTCATTACTCGGTATCTGGGTTATTGCCCAGCAAATCATGATTGGCATCATAATCGGTTTTACCATACAACTTACTTTTTTAACGGTAAGATTTGCTGGTGAATTAATTGGCATGCAAATGGGGTTAGGCATGGCGACCTTTTATGATCCTATTGGTGGACCATCCACTTCTGTACTGTCACGTTTAATTAACATTATTGCCTTGTTGATATTTCTCAGCTTAGATGGCCATCTATGGTTACTGTATGGGTTAGCTAACAGTTTTGATATTATTCCTATTAGCGTTTCACCTTTAAAGGCTAACGGTCACTTAGCCTTAATCGAAACAACCGGCCTATTATTTAGTAATGGCGTTATGTTGGCATTACCATTAATGACGTTATTGCTGATTATTAATTTGTCATTAGGGCTATTAAATAGAATTACCCCTCAGTTATCAATTTTTGTAGTTGGCTATCCGCTTACCTTATTATGTGGCTTAATGATGTTAAGTTATTTATTTTCCACCTTGCCTTCATTTGTTGAATTTATTTTAGAACAGATATTTTCAACCACTTCGCAAATTTTAATCTATCTTGCAGCCACCAATAATTAAGCCAATTAAGCTTAATAAAATTCAGAGTTATTTTTTAACAAAAAATTTTGAGGAACGGGGTTTTTTAGCCTTAACATTAAAGGTTATTAACCATGCATATAACTAATGGTTGCTTATACGAGATAATAAAAAAACCGCTGTGTAACTTTGCGTTACACAACAGTTTTAGCTAAATATAAATTAATTAAATAATTTATGGAATTGTAAGCTTATCCAATCCCAGATATTTCCAAAGAAGCCTGCTTCTTCAATATTTTCAAGGGTAACTAAAGGTTGTTCATTGATCACTTTATCATCTAATAAAAATTGAATTTTACCAACCGCAGTACCTTTGGTAATTGGTGCATAAATATAATCATCAATGGTGTATTGCACTTTAACATCAGCTGAACGGCCTTTTGGTACAGTGATATAAGTACCATTGATAGATCCTAATTTTACTTTGTTTTGATCACCATACCAAACCGAGTCTGTCACTAATGGGGCATTAGGTTTAACTGGATTAGCGGTTTCAAAGAATCGGAATCCCCAAGTGAGTAATTTTTTACTCTCTTCTTCACGACCTTTAAAGGTTCGTCCACCAAGCACGGCTGAAATTAAACGGGTATTACCATCAACTGCTGATGCAACAAGGTTATAACCAGCAGCATTCGTATGGCCGGTTTTAATACCATCTACGTTTAAAGTTGTATCCCAAAGTAAACCATTACGATTCAGTTGTGGTTTAGACAGGTTATAGGTGAACTCTTTTTCTTTATAGATAGCATATTCAGTTGGTAAGTCACGAATCAAAGCTTGACCTAATAGTGCCATATCTTTAGCTGTTGTATACTGACCTGGCGCATCAAGACCATGTACCGTTTCAAAATGGGTATGTTGCAAACCTATTTTTTTTGCATATTCATTCATTAAATTAACGAAAGCACCTTGGCTACCAGCAACATGTTCAGCCATAGCAATACATGCGTCATTACCCGATTGAATGATGATACCTTTATTCAAATCAGCAACCGAAACCGTTTTACCGACTTCTAAAAACATTAATGATGAGCCTTTTAAAATCGGGTTACCGGTTGCCCATGCATCTTTACTCACTAACACCATATCATCATTTTTAATACGGCCTGATTCTAATGCTTGACCAACAACATAACTTGTCATCATTTTAGTTAAACTTGCTGGATCGCGTTGTTGTTCAGCATTATATTGCGCTAAAACTTCGCCAGATTTAGCATCGATTAAAATATAAGCTTCTGCATCTAATTGGGGGATAGCTGGAATAGGAAATGCCAGTTCTGCTGAAGCAGAAGAACATATTGCAAGCGCCAACAAGCCAAAAGATAATTTTAATTTCTTTTTCATTTATAAAAATTCCGTTAAATGTTTTTAGATAACATGTATCGATGAGTGTGAATAGACATCATAATGCCAAAACTTGCCATTAAAACGACCAGAGAAGAGCCTCCATAACTTATTAGAGGTAATGGTACACCAACTACTGGTAAGATTCCACTGACCATACCGATATTGATAAATACATAGACAAAAAATACCAAAATCAAACCACCAGACAGTATTCGTCCAAACGTCGTTTGTGCCTGCGCAGCAATAATTAATCCACGTATAATTAAGCATAAAAACAAAACTAACAAAACAATAGAGCCAATAAAGCCAAACTCTTCAGCGATAACTGAAAAGATAAAATCTGTATGTCTTTCCGGTAAAAATTCTAGCTGAGATTGCGTACCTTCAAGCCAACCTTTACCCCATATTCCCCCCGATCCTATCGCGGTTTTCGATTGCAAGATATGATAGCCAGCACCATTAGGATCACGCTCAGGATTAAATAATGTTAATACTCGTTCACGTTGATAATCATGCATTAAATAAAACCACATAATCGGTAAAAATATGGCTATCAATATCAAAGCAACAAGAATAAATCGCCAGTTAATCCCAGCCAAAAAGATAATAAAAATACCCGACATAATAATTAAAATAGCCGTTCCTAAATCGGGTTGCATCGCCACCAATAAAGTTGGTACGCCAATAATAGCTAAAGTTTGCAAAGTTGTTTTAAGCGGTGGTGGGCAACCGTCACGATGAATAAACTTAGCTACCATTAATGGTACAGCAATCTTAGCAATTTCTGACGGTTGAAAACGAATGACGCCTAAATCTAACCAACGTTGAGCGCCTTTACTGGTATAACCGAAAATATCAACTAATAGTAATATAATAATACAGGCAATATAGAGATAAGGTGCCCACTGTTCATAGCTTCGCGGTGAAATTTGGGCAAAAACAATCATCACAAAAAAACCAAGAATTATTTGGATAACTCGTTTTTGCATCATATCTAAATTTTGGCCACTAGCACTCCATAAAATATAAAGGCTATAACCAAGTAGTAAGGTTATAAATAAGCAAAAAAGTGGATCGATATGTATTTTCTGCCAAAAAGATTTCTTAATATTATTCATAATTAATCTTCATGTCCTGTCATCGATGATGATGATGTATAATCTAATTTAGTTGAGTTATCACCCTCAAGATAATAATCCAGTATTTTACGGGCTAATGTACCACCGTTGAAACTACCACCACCGCCATTTTCAAGGACTATAGCTAACGCTATTTTCGGTTTATCATAAGGTGCAAAAGCAATAAATAAGGCATGATCACGCAAATGTTCAGGTATTTTATGGGCATCATAAGTTTCGTTTTCTCTTAAACCATAAACTTGAGCGGTACCCGACTTACCTGCTGCTTGATATTTAGCACCAACATAAATTTTACGTGCGGTACCTCGAGCACCAAACATAACTCGATGCATACCTTCTTTAGCTAATGCCCAATAGGTTGGATTAACATCAACTAAACTATTAGGTTCAACATATTTTTCGGGATCAATGGTTGGTTGGCTCTGATTAGTATTAATAATGTCACTTTTTTTATAGAGTAAAAAGTGCGGCGTAAATGTTTTACCATTATTAATTAATGTAGTTAATGCTTTAGCCATTTGCATAGGTGTGGCAGTCCAATAGCCTTGACCAATACCAACCGGAATGGTGTCACCTTGTAACCAAGCTTTTTTATAGCGCTTTAATTTCCATTCCCGACTTGGCATAACCGCACGAGCTTCTTCATTAGCCGTAATATCTATACCAGTTCGTTTACCATAACCAAACTTAGTCATCCATAAATTTAGACGATCAATACCCATATCATAAGCAACTTGATAAAAATAGGTATCAACCGATTCTTCAATTGCTCGTAATACATCAACTTGGCCATGCCCCCACTTTAGCCAATCTCGATAACGTCTTTCAGTACCGGGTAATTGCCACCAGCCGGGATCATTAACTACACTTTTCGGTGAAACGACACCTTCACTTAAAGCGGCTATAGAAATAAATGGTTTTACTGTTGAAGCCGGAGGATAAGCACCAAGTAAAGATCTATTAAATAGTGGTTTATTTGGATCATTAAGTAACTCACTATATTTTTTACTGGAAATACCATCAACAAAATCATTTGAGTCATAACTAGGACTAGACACCATTGCTAATACTTCACCATTATTGGGATCAATAGCAACAACTGATGCTTTACGACCAGCAAGCAGTGATTCGATATAGAGTTGTAATTTAAGGTTAATGGATAAATAAATATCTTCACCTGCTTGTGGCGGATGTTGTTCAAGTAAGCGAACAATACGACCTCGGCTGTTTACTTCAACCTTTTCATTACCAGCTGTACCATGTAAGACATCTTCGTAATAGCGTTCAATCCCCATTTTACCAATATTAAAAGTGGCAACATAATCTCTAGCTTTATTTTCTTCTTCTAAACGTTGTTTATCTTGAGTATTTATTTTAGATATATAGCCAAGAATATGGGTAAGTGAAGCCCCATATGGATAATATCGATGTTGAATTTTAACAATCGACACAAACGGAAAGCGATGCTGATCAACAATAAATCTGGCGATTTGTTTTTCTGTTAGATTTTCTTTTAGTGGTACGGGTCGATGAGCTCGATAATTGCGGCGTTCCTTTTGGAAGGTCTCAATATCTTCATCAGTTAAATCAACAATTGTTTTTAACTGTTCAAACTGCTCATTAAGGTTTTTGGTTTTATCAGGAACAATATTAAGTTGATAGGTAATATTATTTATCGCCAATGGCGTACCATTACGATCATAAATCATACCGCGACTAGGAGGAATAGGGATAATTTCAATACGATTGTTGTTTGATTTGGTACTGTAATAACTAAAGTTTGAAATTTGTAGATCAGCTAAGTTGGCTAATAACACAAAAATTAATAGAATAATTACTACAAATGCAAACAACGCTCTACGCAAAAATAAGTTTGTTTCTGCTGAGTGATCGCGAATATTACCCTTTTTTGTTTTACCTAAAATAGAGATAATATAACTCCTCTAAATTCTGTTTATGACTGCTGTTGTTTATGTTCTTGTTGTTCCCATTTTTCATAAGCATTAACTATTCTAGCTACCACAGGATGGCGAACGACATCTTCACTCTTGAAAAAATTAAAACTTATATCATCAACTTCGCTTAATACTTCGATAGCATGGCGTAATCCTGATTTTTGATGACGCGGCAAATCAATTTGCGTAATATCCCCAGTAATGACCGCTTTAGAATTAAAACCAATACGCGTTAAAAACATCTTCATTTGCTCAATTGTGGTGTTTTGGCTTTCATCAAGAATAATAAAGGCATCATTAAGCGTACGCCCACGCATATAGGCTAATGGGGCAACTTCAATAACACTTTTTTCTATCAGTTTTTCAACTTTTTCAAAACCAAGCATTTCAAACAAGGCATCATAAAGTGGACGTAAATAAGGATCGACTTTTTGACTCAAATCACCAGGTAAAAAACCAAGTTTTTCGCCAGCTTCAACCGCAGGACGAGTTAAAACGATACGTCTAATTTGCTGTTTTTCTAAAGCATCAACCGCTGCGGCTACCGCTAAATAGGTTTTTCCGGTACCAGCCGGACCAATACCAAAAGAAATATCATAATCTAATACATGGGCGATATATTGAGCCTGATTAGGTGTACGTGGTTTTATTACTCCACGTTTGGTTTTTATCATGACTTGCTTACTACCATGCAGATCAACATACGCAGGAAGATGCTCTTTGGCTTTTTCTAATGCACCAGATTCTTTAATGGCTAAATGTATCTGCTCTGGCTCAATATCAATAATATTATCTTTTTGTTTAGTTTGCTTATAAAGCGATTGTAATATTTCAGATGCAGCTTTTACGCAAATGGTATCACCAGTGATGGAAAATAAATTACCGCGGTGATTTATTTCAATCCCTAAACGACGTTCAAGTTGTTTAATATTGTCATCATAAGGACCACAAAGACTATTAAGTCGCTGATTATCTGCTGGCTCTAGCACGGTTTCATGGGTCGTAATATTCAAAGATAAGTCCTCTAATTATTCAGGTTAATGGCCAATACGCTCTTCACATAAAGAACATTTTTCAACACCTTTTAAAAAATCCATATGGCAATGATGACAAATCACTATATTGTCACCAACTACATTATTCACAGCACTAGTTGCTTGATTATTATCTAGCCCTTGGCTTTTCAACTTATTGATAACCATCGTGATAGGTGTACCACTTTTTAACTCTTGCTCGACATAAGATGATACTTGCTGTTCAAATGTAGGTGGAATATAAGTTAAAACATTTTCATTAAAATCAGAATTACAGTGTTGGCATTTAATATATCGACCTAAAGTTTGAAAACTAAAAATAGGAATAAAAAATAGCGTAAAATATTTGGCTACCTTTATTTGCGCATACTGATGTTGTTTTTGATCACCAGCAATATTTTGTTGTGCACAACAGTTAGGGCAATTAAATTGTCCTGTATGTTCATTAACTTCACGTCCTTTTGTGCCAAATATAATAAACACTTAATATTCCTTATTTATAAATTATCATCTTTATTATTAATTAAATTACACCACTATTTGTATAATTATGGTTGATAAATACCAACGCCTAAATTATTTTCTTTACGAGTACGAGAAATAACTGATATTGGTGATTCACTAACCCGTAGATCCATCTGATCTTCTGTTCTCACTACTTTACCACGCAATGAGTTAGGATAAACATCGGTAATTTCAACATCAACAAATTTACCAATCATATTTGGATGACCAGCAAAATTAACAATTCGATTGTTTTCAGTTCGGCCGGTTAATTCCATAAGATCTTTTTTAGATGGACCTTCAACTAAAATACGTTGTACGGTATTTAACATGCGACGACTAAATTGCATAGCTTGTTGATTGATGCGCTCTTGAAGAATATAGAGCCGTTGTTTTTTCTCTTCTTCAGAAACATTATCTTCCATTTCCGCAGCAGGCGTACCTGGACGAGCTGAATAGACAAAGCTATAACTTAAGTCAAAATTTACATCAGCGATTAATTTCATGGTTTGTTCAAAATCTTCTTGAGTTTCACCAGGGAAACCAACAATAAAATCAGAACTTATTTGAATATCAGGACGAACTTTACGTAATTTACGAATAATTGATTTATATTCAATTGCAGTATGCGTTCGTTTCATCAAATTCAATACGCGATCAGAACCACTTTGTACAGGTAAATGTAAAAAATTAACCAGTTCAGGGGTATCACGATAAACATCGATAATGTCATCTGTAAATTCAATTGGATGGCTAGTGGTAAAACGAATACGATCAATACCATCAATAGCAGCAACTAAACGTAATAATTCAGCAAAAGAACAGATATCACCATCAAAGGTTGGTCCGCGATAGGCATTTACGTTTTGCCCTAATAAATTCACTTCACGAACACCTTGTTCTGCTAACTGAGCAATTTCATAAATTACATCATCACAAGGTCTACTTACCTCTTCACCACGAGTGTAAGGTACCACACAATAAGTACAGTATTTGTTACATCCTTCCATTATGGATACAAATGCCGTTGGGCCTTCACTACGTGGTTCAGGTAGACGGTCAAATTTTTCAATTTCAGGAAAACTAACATCAACAACATGCTGACCATTACCACTGCGGATCTGTTCAATCATATCTGGCAAACGGTGAAAAGTTTGTGGTCCAAAAATAATATCAACAAAAGGCGCTCGTTTACGAATATGGGCACCTTCTTGTGACGCTACACAACCACCAACACCAATAATAATATTAGGATTATGTTGTTTTAAATTTTTCCAACGGCCTAGTTGGTGAAAAACTTTTTCTTGGGCTTTTTCTCGAATAGAACAGGTATTTAATAATAAAATATCTGCTTCTTCGGCATTTTCTGTTAAGGTTAAACCATGGGTGGATTCAAGGAGATCTGCCATTTTAGTTGAATCATATTCGTTCATTTGGCAGCCCCAAGTTTTGATATGTAATTTTTTGCTCATCAATAACTCAGCTATATTTAATTGTTAAAATGAAAACGGGTTTAAATCCGCGATTTTAGCGAGCCATATTGTAATCCTTTGTGATTGTAGGGTCTATAATAAAAATAGTAAAAGGCAATATAAAACCATAATTTATATTGCCTTGATCGTTGATTGAAAAATGAAAAATGACTAATTTTAAAAAAATAATTATTTTTCAGATTGTTGTGAAATACCATTCGGCTTTAATATTGCTGTTGATTCAATCAAACCATCATTAAAAAAGTGTTTAACTGTTTGATTAATACTTTCAACTGTTAAATCTTCAATGTAACTTTCGATATTATCAAATAAAGACATATTCTGATAAATTGACAAGCTATTTACTAATAATTTTGCTATTTGAGCATTACTGCTTTTTTGTAATTTAGCTGTTCTTAATTGAATTTTTTTATACTCAGCTAATTCTTCTTTAGTAATACCTTTTTCTATGCGTTTATCAATAATATTCTTAGTTAATTCAATTAGTTCATTATATCTATTAGGATCACAACTAAAACTAAATCGATAGACAAACTCATTAACGTAAGGGTTAATAGAAGTAATAGAGCCTATACTATATACGCCAGACTGTTTTTCTCTAATTTCAACTCTTAGATCGCGGCTTAGCACAAAATTAAAAGCTGCAAGTTGTTGTTTTATATTTTCATCATAGGATGTTGAAAGCGGCTTGTAGCGAAAATTTATCACCCGTGTATAGGGCTCTTTTTCCCCTTCAATAATAATATTGTGTTGCGAATTTAGCCGATTTAATTCTCGAGACGGTGGCAAACTAAAATCTTTGTTAATTAAACTGGCTAAATATTTTTCAGACAAATTTGATATTTCATCAAGGTTAATATTACCAACAATAATAAAAGTAAACTGACTAGGATCACCAAATAACTGTTGATCAAGTTTAAGAAACTGATTGTTATCGATAGCATCAAGTTGTTGTTGGCTAATAGGTAATGCTCGAGGATCTTGGTATCTTAATTGATAGACTGCTTGATCGTATTGCGACCGAGGTTGAATTTCTAAAGCTTTAATCTCATTTTCTTGGGACTGTTTAATGACTTTCCATATCTCTTGATTAACTTTAGTAGCATTAAACCGCTGATATATTAATTGGAAAATAGGCTCGACATTTTTATTATTTCCCGTTAAAGAGATAATCGTTTGATGATCTTGTAATATAGTATTAATGTTGGCTAGATTTTGCGCCATCCAACTTTTTAATTCTGAGGCTGAAAGATCACCCAATCCACTATTATTAACCACTTTATTAGCAAACTGCACCGCATTATAGTCGTTATCCGAAAAACTTAACGCTCCTCGTTGGCCAATAGCCATAACACTAATATTACTATCATCAAATGTTGTTGGATATACAATTACTTTAGCACCATTATTCAGTGTAAGCATTGTCGCATTATCTTTTAAATTTTCACGAAGAGTCACTTTTCCAGTAGCTGGAAATGTATTCATTAATGGTTTTTCTTGCAAATTTTGTTGATAAGCTTTTAACTCAGTTTGTCTCACTTGGTCACTTAATTGTACTAATTGCTCTGGTGTTAATGCTTTTGCTTCCATCTGTTTTGTAACAATTTGTTCATAAATTTTATCTTCGCCATGACGCAATGTTAACCAAGCTTGATTTATTTTAGTTAAATCAAGTTCTTCATACGCTTTTAATGTTAATCGATATTTATCTTTTGGCGAAATAATTGGTAAATTATATAAAGAAGCATTATTAATTCGTGAAATTAACATTTTTGCATCACGACTTTCTGGATTTTCGGCAGCATTTTTAAGATAAGATAGTTGCGTTTTTTTTAAGAGTTCAAGTTCAGGTTGAGTAAAACCAAAACGATCAATACGTTCAAGTTCTAACATTAGGCTATTAATTGCCCCTTCAAGATCGTCTTTTTTAGACACAATTCTAAAGTAAGAAGCTTGATAATCATCTCCTAGCTGGGAAATCATTGATACTCCCGATTGAGCATCCGTCAATTTACCTTCTTGAATTAAGTCATGAAAACGCTGATTAAACAGTTGGGTTAACAAACTATAAGTGGTTTGTTGAATAAATGTTTGTTCATTTTTAGCAAAAATTCGCGGATAACGATATATGATTGCAAAGCTGTTTACTGTATTTTCATCATCACTAATAACATTATAACGCACCTTATTAATGGCTGGTATTTTGTAATTTAGTGTTTTATAACTGTCGTTATTAGCAATATTTTTATTCGTTAAAGAAGAAAAAGTATCCTCAATGATCGTTTTTACATATTTGACATCAATATCACCAACTACAATAAAAGTCATATTTTGAGGTTGATACCATTTTTCATAATAATCTTTAATCCGTTGTGGCGAAACATGATTAATAGTGTTCATTAAACCTATCGGTTCACGAATCAAATGGCGGGAATCAGTTAAAGTAAAAGGATATCTTTGCATACTATTTCGCCATTTTAAACCTTGATTAGCTCGCCATTCTTCGACAATTACACCTCGCTCATCATCGACTTCCTTTGGATCAAATGTTGCTTGCGATGCCCAGTTATAAAAAATATTCATTACTTTAGAAATATTTTGTTGATTATCACTTGGCATATTAAATTGATAAACCGTTTCACTAAAGTTAGTGTAGGCATTAACATCTCGGCCAAACTTTAAGCCTAATTTTTCAAATTCTTCAATAACACTATTATTAGGATAATCACGCGTCCCATTAAACATCATATGTTCAACAAAATGAGCTATACCTCGTTGATCTTCTTCCTCTTGTAATGAACCTGAATGAATTTGTAACCAAAAATTAACTTGTCCTTTAGGGCTACTGTGAGGGTAAATAATATAGTCCATACCATTTTTTAACGAACCCCTTACTACCTTTTCATCATCAGAGATTAAATTGGCCGGTAATGAAGCCAAACAAGTTTGAAAACTTATAAAAATAATTAAACAGATCAATTGGCTGATTTTTTTTATCATTATATTTTATTCCCTTTAAATTAATTACTTATATTTATTAGTTACCTAATATTACAAATAAGAAATAATAGTTAGTAATTAAAATTCATAATCCAGCTGTAACCAAATTTGTCGGCCAGCACCATAGTTAGTAATTGCTGAACTACTAGCAAGGATTGCTGATGAACTATTATATGGAACTGCATGTACTCGATCTAAAACGTTTAATACATCAACACTGATGGTAAAAGGAGCTTTAGGAATAAAATGAGGTTTCCATTTCACTTTGGCATCCCAAATAACCGCAGAACCCAGAGAAACATCACAGTAATGTCTTGCTATATCTTTATAATTTGAGTTATAACAACTATCTGTTTTTCGAGCAATAATTCTGGCGTCTTGACCACTTTGATAAGTAAATGTGTTGGCCCATAAAATATTATAATCAGGTACATTAAAATCAAGATTAAATGAAGCTATCCAAGGCGTGTTGTAATCAACAGCAGGTAAGTCTTCATGTTTTATTAATTTACCATTATAGACAACTTCATCATAACGAGACGTATAATCATCATCATAACCAGTTTCCAGACGAGAGTTATTCTTTTTATCCATATAACTTAAAACTAGCTGCGGCATAACTTCTAATTTTTGGATTTTAAAAGGTTCAATAGGTTTAACACTAAAATTATAAGAATCTGTTTTACCTTTAGCATCATTACGATAAGCATAACCATTAGGGATAGAAACTCGAGAAATTTGATCTCTATCATGCCTATTTACATAATTAGCGCCAACAACAAAACCGACGATTTTTTGTTGTAAACCTATAGCCCACTCATCTGTGTAAGGTGTTTTTAAATCTTTATACTGAGTAATATTTATTTTTTTTTCACCGGTTACCGCATTGTAACGTAAATTAGAACGTATATCGCGTAATCCCATACCTAAAAAGCTGGTGCCATAATAGCGATTGTAACCAGCTGTTAACATTGTTTGATTATTATTAAATACATCTATTTCCGTTCTTAATCGAGGTGATAGATGATCATTATCTAAAAAAGACTCATGATCATAACGAATACCAGGAGTGAATGAAAAACGCTCTAACTTAATGGTATCAGACAAATAAAATGATTGTTGTTTTATATTTAATGAACCCTTACCTTTTTGATACTTATAGTGATTCATAACTTGATAAACATTACTATTTTTTTTCTTTCTATATATGTAAGTTTCTGATTCATTGTGCCTTTTTGTT
This sequence comes from Gilliamella sp. A7, assembly GCF_002142015.1. Classification (NCBI taxonomy): domain Bacteria; kingdom Pseudomonadati; phylum Pseudomonadota; class Gammaproteobacteria; order Orbales; family Orbaceae; genus Gilliamella; species Gilliamella sp. A7. The sequence goes on along the minus strand of NZ_NASN01000020.1, from coordinate 23,183 downwards.
TCTGCATCAGTAGATATAAACTCACCACCTAAATAAAGATTATGTTCGATTAAACCCGTATAAAATGGATTAAAATCCCATCTGGCTTTAGAGGTAATATTTTCAATATATTGTGATATATGTCCTTGCCCACCAATAGTACAACTGTTACTTTCAGGATAATAAAGACAAGGCATTTGTGTCATAAGAGTTGTTGCATTGGCTTTAGTATAATTACTCATATGATCCCAACCAATGTTTAAATTTAATTTACCTACCTTAAATAGCTGTTCATACTCCCACGCCAAACCATACGATTTACTTCCCATATCTCGTCCCGAATTTATAAATTCAGGTGTTTGGATTTCATGATTAGATTGATTATATTTGATAACTAAATTATATGTTGCCGTATCAGTAGCAAGCCATGTTAATTTAGTCAGAAATGTATTAATTTGATCGGTATTTTCATGACGAATTTTTATATTTTGATTGCCCTGAGAATATCGATTCATATTACTTTCCCGGTGCGAAAAGCCAACAGTAAAACCTAATGTATCGGTTAATTGTTTATCGCCACTAATGGTATAAAAATATTTTGTAAAGTTTGGGCTATATACTTTAGTTGAACCATTACCACCTGCTTCATAACTCTCTCTATCACGACTATTAATATGTTCTTTAGTCCAATTATCACGTGATGTTCTAAAGCTGATTTTTAATTTATCATCCCCACTAAATTTTCGTAGTTTAGCATCGACAACACCACCATTAAATTGACCAAATTCGACAGGAACATTACTATCAAATACTCGAACACTATCTAATAAGGCTACATCAATAAAATAACCTTGAGAATTACTTGGTATATTAACGCCATTATCTACCATATTTGTGTTAGCTGGATCGATATTATTTGTTGCACTAATACCTTCAATTAAGAATAAATTTTGATAAGGTGATGCGCCATGAAATGATAAATTTTCAGGATCGATAGACCCTTGATTTAAACTATTGCGCATTGATTCATTAAAACGAACTGTTGGATTTGATTTCAGTAAATCACTTATATTTCCGTTACGAGTAGGTAGCCTATCTATATCAATATAATCATAATAAGTATTGCCACTTACTGGTACTGGCGTTGGCGCATGTACAACCATTACTTCATTTGCTTTATTTTTCTGTAATTCACAATTCTTATCATCTTGTTGGCATTGAATATCTTTATTATCACTGGCGTTTGCAGTACCAAGTACAGACGTTATTAATATGAATAATAGCGTTCTTTTCATCTTTATTTCCTTTAATTAATATTTTTATTGTTTTCATTGGTCTGCTTCCAAGTGATATGAGCTATCAGCTAATTGTTGCGCTATTTGTTTTTGATGTGATACAAACAGTACGCCCATTTGAGGATAACTTTGTTTTAATAATGTTAATAAGGTTAATGCTGATTCTTCATCTAGATGGCTTGTTGCTTCATCCAATAACAACCACTCAGGTTTTTTTAATAAAACTCTAGCGATACCAATTCGTTGTTTTTCACCGCTGGATAATATTTTTTGCCATTGATGATGATGATTAAGATCAGGTATAAGATGAGCTAAATTGACTTTAATTAAAGTGGAGATAAGGATATTATCATTAATGTTACCTTGACTAGGAAACCTTAATACATCAGCTAACGTTCCAGTTGGAATATAGCTATTTTGCGTTACCATATATATTTTTTCTGGTTTTATAAATAGTCCTTTAGCATAAGGCCAAACACCCATTATTGTTTTTAATAATGTTGTTTTACCAATTCCAGATCGGCCTTGAATATATAACCAACAGCCATTTTTTAATGACAAATTAATATTATTTAATAAATTAAATTTATTAGGTAATAAAATTTCACCATTTTTTATAATTATTTGCTCACCAATTTGAGTAGGATTGTGATGTTTTTTTGCAATAGCAACATGAAATTGATAAAGCCTATCAACAATAGCAGCAAATTCAGCTAAGTCGTCATATTTAAAAATAAACCAGCTTAAATTATTTGAAACTAACATGAAAGCCTGCCTCGCTTTCATTAATCCACCTATATTGATTTTTCCTGCAATAAAGATAGGAATGAGTAAAAATAATGGAATAACTGCACTAATACGTTGATGTAAAACTTGCCAATATTCTAAGTTTCGTTGGCAATTCATCAATCTATGCCAGTTTTCTTTAATAGAATAAAAAAGCTGGTTAAGTTCATTTTTTTGTTTATTGTGGTTTTCTTCATCAAGAACAAGAGTTTCAGCATTAGTCTGTTGATTAATTAATGCAGTTCTAAAATTAGCTTCGCTTTTCTGTTTTTCTCTATTTAGATGCCTGATTTTTTTTCCAATAAAATGAGCAATAAAACTATTAATTAGAACAAAAATAAAAACACAATAAACCAATGAACCTTTCACTTTCCATTGTTGATTGAATAGTTCAAATTCCAAAGTACCTGATACATTCCATAATACAATAATGAATGTCACCAACATTGAGAAAGATTGAATAAATCCTAACGTTAAAGCCAAGAATCTATCAATAAACATTCGAATATCTTCGGCTATTCGCTGATCAGGATTATCAATCTGTTGATCTTTATGCTCAAGTAAGTAGTAATAATATTGATTATCTTTTAACCACAGATTAAGATAATATTCGGTTAACCATTTACGCCAACGTATATTTAATAATTTTATTAACCAAGATTTATTCACTTGTACAATAATCAATATGGCAAGTACGCCAATAAACCACAAGACTAAATTTTTTAGTTTATTCGCATCAATTTTTTCTAATGCATTAAAAAAATCACTATTCCAATTATTCAGCCAAACCTGTATTTCTACCAATAAATAGATCATCGCTAAAATTGAAATAAATAAAAGAGCTGAAAAAATACAGTGACGAGAAAACCAGAAGGGTTTGAGCAATATCCAAATTTTTTGGTAGATTTTCATTAATATCTAAATAGAACTTATAAGAACAGAACAATAGATAATAATGATAATTATTTTCATTATCAATAATATTTTTGATTTAGCTTAAAAATAAATTATTTTCCTAATAAACAACTGATTATGATAATCATTATATTTATTTTATGTTATTATTCTCAGCCCATTAATATTACTAACAATATAAGTGTTTAGGTATGTCAAAAACATTCAGTCCAACAAAACGCTTTTTGATTAAAGGCATTATTGCGACTTGTTTATTGTCTGTCACACGAGTTGGCTTTGCTGCGGCAATGGCTCAGATTATTGCTGTGCGTGTTTGGCCATCATCAACTTATACACGAATAACATTAGAATCAAACGCTAAACTTAACTATAAACACGCAAATTTGTACAACCCTGATCGTATTGTTATTGATATTGATAATCTTAATTTAAATTCCACTTTAAAAACGATTTCAACAAAAGTACTAAGCCGAGATCCTTTTATTAAATCTATTCGGGTATTGCAGTTAGATCCCAAAACTGTTCGTTTGATGATTGAATTAAAACAAGGTATAGATCCAAATACATTTACATTACCACCTATTGCTGAATTTAAACATCGCTTAGTTGTTGATCTTTATCCTTCGAAACCGATTATAACTGATGATGATCCACTGTTAGCACTCTTAGAAGAGTATCAAAAAGGGGATCTCAATAAAAAACAATCTCAAATAAAAGCATCATCTAATAAGAAGAAAAATTCACCTATTATTGTTATGCTTGATCCGGGACATGGTGGTGAAGATCCTGGGGCTATTGGTTATAAGAAAACAAGGGAAAAAGATATTGTATTACAAATTGCACGTCGTACTTACAATTTGCTCAAAAAAGAACCTAATGTGAAAGTCTATATGACCCGTAAGGAAGATGTGTTTATACCTTTAAATGTTCGTGTAGCGAAGGCACGCTCTTTGCATGCCGATCTATTTATTTCAATTCATGCTGATGCTTTTACTAATCGCTCTGTTAAAGGCTCATCTGTCTTTGCTTTATCAACCCGTGGTGCTAGTAGTTCAGCTGCCAGTTATTTAGCACAAACCCAAAATGATGCCGACCAAATAGGTGGAGTGAGTAGGAGTGGTGATAAATACTTAGATAATACGATTTTAGATTTAGTACAAAAAACTACTTTGTCTAATGGGGTATTATTAGGTTCAGCTATTTTAAATCGAATGAAAAAAGTAAATAATTTGCATAAACCATCAATTGAAAAAGCGGGTTTTGCGGTATTAAAAGCACCAGATATCCCATCAGTTTTAGTTGAAACAGCCTTTATTAGTAATATCAATGAAGAACAAAAACTAAAGACAGCATCTTTCCAAAATCAAGTATCTAAAGCAATAGTTGATGGTATTAAAGATTATTTAAAACGTCGTAAAAATTGATCTAATAATTTTTAGATCAATTTTACCTTTACTGAATGATCATTAATCGTCGTTCAGCATTTAACTCTGGAATAGTCAGTTTAATATTTTGTTTAAGAGTAAACCCTTCAGGGATCACATCAAGATCGCTACCTTTTAATGCGTAAAATGATCCTTTCTGGTTAGGAAGATGTTTACACCAAGTTAGCATATCTTGCAAAGAAGCAAATGCTCGGCTAATAACTCCATCAAATTTTTTCTCATTATATTCTTCTATACGACTTTGAATAGGTTGAATATTAGTTAATTTTAATTCAAATTGAACTTGTTTTAAAAAACGAATTCTTTTACCTAAACTATCCACCAGATCAAATTGTTTATCAGGATTTATTATTGCTAAAGGGATCCCTGGTAATCCAGGGCCTGTTCCCACATCAATAAAAGTATTGCCAACTAAATAAGGCGAAACAACTAAACTATCCATAATATGTTTAATTAACATTTCACCAGGATCGCGCACTGCTGTTAAATTGTAAGCTTTATTCCATTTATTAAGCATTTCAACATAATGGATCAATAGATCAATTTGTTGAGAAGTGATCGAAAGATCCGTTTGATCAATAAGATTAATGAGTTTCTTTTTTAACATAGTTTTTCTTTTTTAAATAAACCAATAACATTGAAATTGCCGCTGGTGTAATGCCAGAAATACGTGAAGCTTGACCAATTGAAACAGGTTTATGCTGTTTTAATTTAGCAACGACTTCGTTAGATAACCCTGATATTTCAGCATAATCAATGTGCTCAGGAATAAGAGTTTCTTCATTTCGTTTTTGTCTTTCAATTTCTTCAATCTGTAATTTTATATAACCATCATATTTTACTTGTATCTCAACTTGTTCAGCGGCTTGAGTATCAGTTAAACCTGGCGCAAAAAGCGATAATGATTGTAGTATTTTATAGCTCATTTCAGGGCGTTTAAGCAACTCTTCACCATTGGCTTCTTTGGTAAGATTAGCACTTAAAACAGCATTCACTTCGTCGATAGTTTCAATATGAGGATGAACCCAAATATCTCGAAGACGGGCTCTTTCTTGTTCAATAGCTTCAAATTTTTCATTAAATCGTTGCCAACGATAATCATCAACCATGCCTAATTGTCGGCCGATTTCAGTCAAACGAATATCGGCATTATCTTCACGTAACATTAAGCGATATTCAGCACGCGAAGTAAACATACGGTAAGGTTCGTTGGTGCCTAAAGTACAAAGATCATCAACTAATACCCCTAAATAAGCTTGATCACGAGTAGGGAACCATTGATCTTGATCATATACAAATCTTGCTGCATTTAAACCTGCTAACATACCTTGAGCAGCTGCTTCTTCATAGCCTGTAGTGCCATTTATTTGACCAGCTAAAAATAAACCTTTGATCACTTTACTTTCTAAAGTTGGTTTAAGATCACGCGGATCAAAATAATCATACTCGATCGCATAACCTGGTCTTATGATATTCGCATTTTCTAGCCCTTTCATACTACGAACAAAAGCTAATTGTGTGTCAAAAGGTAAGCTGGTCGAGATCCCATTAGGATAAATCTCATTACTATCTAACCCTTCTGGTTCTAAATATATCTGATGAGAATTACGATCAGCAAAACGCATTATTTTATCTTCAATTGACGGACAATATCGAGGGCCAACACCTTCAATTACACCTGTGTACATAGGACTACGATCTAAACTATTACGAATGATCTCATGGGTTGTTTCGTTAGTACTCGTTATATAACAAGGGATCTGTCTAGGATGCTGTTTAGCATCACCTAAAAATGAAAACACAGGCACTGGATCATCACCATATTGAGTGCCTAATTTTGAAAAGTCTATTGTTCTGGCATCAATACGTGGTGGTGTTCCTGTTTTTAATCGTCCCATTCTAAATGGGTATTGATGCAAAGATTTAGATAAACCAATCGAAGCGGGATCGCCAGTTCTACCACCACTATAGTTATCTAAACCTATATGGATCTTACCATCTAAAAAGGTACCAGTTGTAAGGACTACTGCTTTTGCTTTAAAAGAAACACCCATTTGTGTAACAACACCGGTGATCTGATCGTTTTCGATGATCACATCTTCAACAGATTGTTGAAATAGCATCAGATTTTCTTGGTTTTCCAATGTAGTTCTTATTACTTTACGATATAAAGATCGATCCGCTTGAGCACGTGTTGCTCTTACCGCTGGTCCTTTACTGCTATTTAAGATCCGAAACTGGATCCCTGCAAGATCTATAGCTTGTGCCATTAATCCGCCCATAGCATCAATCTCTTTTACTAAGTGACCTTTACCAATACCCCCAATAGCTGGATTACAAGACATCTGTCCTAATGTATTGATATTATGCGTTAAAAGTAATGTTTTTCGGCCCATTCTTGCTGATGCCATTGCAGCTTCAGTTCCGGCATGACCTCCACCAACAATGATGACATCAAAAAGATCTGGATAAAACATATAAAGCCTCGTTTTTTATATTACTGATAGATGATCACTATTTTTGATCAGGTGATTTGGTTTTATTTAGCGTTACGAATTTTACTCATCTTTTTTATTACGTCAAATGATCTATTTTGATCGCGATCTAAATTAAATAAGATCTTTTATATGATCTTTTTATTTTTACTATTATTAGTTTGGATCCTTTTTGTTGATAAATGGTTTTTATTTTTATTTTATATGATCTTATTGATCAGTTAATTCTGTTAATTGATCGGATCTTTTTTTAATTAAACTTGTTTATAACTATCTTATTTATCCACAAAATTGACTTCAATTAAGGTTATTAATGCGATCATAACAGCTTATGATCGTTGTTTGTCACAGAGTTATCCACAAAAAATAAATTTGTTTGCCTAAATTTTTATCTTTTATTGTTTATAAATTAAGCAAGCCGACTTAAGTTAAAAACAATTTATAATAGCAGAAGTTGTATAGATAAATATGTTGTTATGAGTATTAAACAGTTCTACAAAATTCAAAATAAGATCGTCAGTCGTTCTTGGCGCCATAAACCAACTTATCCTGTTTTATCGAGTTGGGAGACTGAATTTGTCTGTATTAAAGGAATAATTGAGCTTATAAATTTAGAAGAAGAGTATAATTATTTTAATTCGTACCTAAAAGCGAACTTAAAAATAGGATAATTAATACTTATATTGATGCTTTATTTCCTGAGTATAATTTTTAGGAATTAAGAAAACACTTCTTAGCAAAAGAAGTTAATCGTTTTTTAATTGAGGTTAGTTTAGTTTAGTTAATGTTCAAATTGATAGTGTTATTTATCGAAGTTGGATAAGTGATTGGTGATTGCCCTTTTCAAGCGGGTGAAGAAGTTGCTGTTATAGCGCAGTGGCAAGAAGATCATTATTAACTTTATGCTTTAGCTAAACCTGACGAAAGGATTATTAGTATATGTCCTAATTGCAGTAAAGGGCGAATAGCTTATTTAATCCATCAAGCTAAATTGACATTATTTATGATCCTTTCTGTTATTATTTTTTTAATATTCTTTATATTTTAGCTTGGGGCAGTCTCTATTAACTACTTCGATTAACAGCTGAATATATCTCTTTTATGAAACCTATATTTTTTGGTAGTAGTATTTTTTGTTTTATTTGTATGATTATCGAATCACCTAATCTTAATAAAAAAGCAAAAATAGCTAGAATGGATTTAAGACGTTTTACTAATAAAAAAGTCGCTAAATTAAAACAAAAAAAGCAGCATAATTGTATGAAACCTTCTAAAATATTTTATCTTGGAAAAGATGAAAATAATTTATTTTATTATTAATTGAATAATAATAAGTTAAAGTTTATAGCTAAATAGCGTTTTAGTTATGTTATTATTTCGTTTTTATAGGTTAACTAGTTTTATTATATATATTTTTAATAGCTGCTTTTGCTAACTTATTTTGTTCTCTATAAAAGTAATTGATTTTTGTGAAAGCAAATTTATACTTAGTATGATTGTATTTTTATTGTGAGGTTATTTTATTACTCTTTCACAGTTGCCTTTACCTTTTATATTACCTAATAACGAAACGTTTGATAGTTTCTATGTGGGTGATAATCAGCTATTGTTTGATTCTTTGCAAACCTTACTTGATAGGGAAGGCTTTAATGTCTTTTATATATGGTCAGCAAGCGCAGCTGGTCGTACGCATCTATTACATGCTTCAAGCCAAAATAAATTAGCTAGTTATATTCCATTAAAGCAACATGTGTTATTGGTTCCTGAAATTTTACAAGGTTTAGATAATTATGATTTGGTTTGTTTGGATGACATTGATGCCATAGCTGGTCATCGAGATTGGGAAGAGGCTATTTTTGATTTATTTAACCGTTTAACTGAAAAAAATGTTAGTAAACTTTTAATTACCGCTTGTGCTCCACCTAAACAAATTCCTTTTATCCTGCCTGATTTAGCTTCAAGATTGACGTGGGGACAGGTTTATCAGCTAAAAGAGTTAAGTGATGAAGATAAACTAAAAGCTTTGCAACTTAGAGCACAATTAAGTGGTTTTGAGTTATCAACTGAAGTTGGTTTGTTTTTGTTAAAACGTGTTAATCGCGATATGCGAACATTGTTTTCTTTAATGGAAAAATTTGAAGTTGCAACATTAGCTCAACAACGCAAATTAACTATTCCTTTTATTAAAAATATTTTGGATTTGTAAAAATGACTAAAAAACCTGATGCTATCGTTTTTTTCGATTTAGACGGTACTTTATTTGATACTAATATAGAAGTGTTGCCAAGTTCTTATGCTGCAATTGAAAGATTAAAGCAAAATAATATTATACCTATGCTTGCAACAGGCCGAACCCCTATGGAAGCTGCCAAATTGATGAAAGAGACAGGCATAAATTCGATTATAGCAATGAATGGCCAAGCTGTTATTTATGAAAAAGAAGTCGTGTTTACCAATAATATTGATAAAAATGTTATTACTAGATTATATGAATTCTCAAGGGAAAAAATGAATATTCCTTTGTCTTTTTATAATTATAATAAGATGCGAGTCAGTGAAATTAATCAAGCTACCGAACAGTTTTATCGTTCTTTAAAACTAGAAATTCCCCCCGTTGATGATCAAATTTATTTAAAAGAATCGATTCAGATGTTGTTATTGCTTTGTGAGCAAGGCGAATCGCCTTATCGAGAAGCTTTTCCTGAGTTAACTTTTATTCGTAATACTCATTATTGTGTTGATGTCTTTAACCATGGTGGATCGAAAGGTAACGGCATTAATGAATTATTAAAAACCAAAGGTTTTGATAATGTGCCTACTTATGCATTTGGTGATGGTATGAATGATTTAGAAATGTTCTTAACCGTTGATCATCCAATTGCTATGGCTAATGCAGTTGATGATTTGAAAGATAAAGCTGAGTATATAACCGATAATAATGATAATGATGGTATTGCTAAAGCACTACAAAAATTTGGTTTAATTTAAATCTATATATGAAACTCAAAAAACTTAAGGTGGTTATTGATAAATAACCCCTAAACATACAGATTGGCTTGCTCCAGTAACTTCTTGAATATTAGAAGGAATATTATTCATTCTACAATAAGCAAGCCAAGCAAAAGCGATCGCTTCCATATCATCACTGTTTACCCCTTTTTCATCTGTAGCAGAAACTTGCCATTTCGGTAGTAATGCTGATAATCGTTGCATAATAAGTGGATTTTTGGCGCCACCACCACAGACTAATAACTGGCATGGTAAGTTATATTTTATCGGTAATTTATCAATTTCATTGGCAATTGTAATGGCGGTAAATTCTACCAATGTCGCTTGAATATCTTGGCCATTTAAAGCAAAGTCAGTTAATTTTTGCATCAGCCAAGCTAAATTAAATAATTCTCTGCCAGTACTTTTTGGCGCTGGTAATTGGAAATAATCTTCATTACATAACGCACTTAATAAATTTTGATTTACTTTACCTGATTTTGCCCATAAACCATCTTTGTCATAGTTTTTTCCGAGGCTTTTATTTATCCAGCCATCAAGTAATACATTACCAGGGCCGGTGTCGTAGCCAATTACTGGTTGGTCTGGTATTAACACAGAAATATTACTAATACCGCCAATATTTAACACTACACAGTTAATTGCCGGGTTTAAAAATATTGCTTTATGAAAAGCAGGAACTAATGGCGCACCTTGACCTCCATAAGCCATATCTTTACGACGAAAATCGGCAATAGTGGTAATGCCTGTTTGGGCGGCGATGATATTGGCATCACCAATTTGCATGGTAAATGGATTATCACTATTCGGCGAATGATAAATAGTCTGTCCATGACAGCCAATCGCTTTAACTTGTTTGTTATCAATATTATTTTGTTTTATAAATTGATTAATACTTTTAGCGTAAAGCTTGCCAAGTTGATGATCAAGTTCACCTAAATTTTGTAATGTTGTTTGTTTAGTATTACAAAGCGTTAATAATCGAGTTTTAATTTCGTTTGGCATTGGATAGCAATCACTAGCAATAGCGGTAATTTTTCCATTGCTGATATCAACTAATGCGATATCTACTCCATCCATACTGGTACCCGACATTACACCAATATATAAATTTTGCATAATATTACCCCTGCCGAATGATAGTGCCAATTTGCACATCGCGAATGATTGATGGTTGTGAACGATTGCCTGTTTGACCAGCTAAAATGGGAAAGTTATTGCCAAATTGGTTCGCCACTTCTAACACTGTTTTACAAGCTGGATGGCCAGAAAGATTGGCACTGGTTGAAACTAATGGCTTAGCAAATAAATCACACAATTTACAAACTAAAGGATGATCGGTAACTCGAACAGCAATGGACTGATATTTTCCACTTAAAAAATCAGGGGTATTAACATTCTTGGGAAAAATCCAAGTATTTGGTCCCGGCCAACTGTTAAACGCCATTTGTATCTGTTCTTTCGTCACGGCCGATTGATCAATATAAGGGATCAGTTGTTGATAATGACTGGCAATTAAAATCAATCCTTTATCAACTGAACGTTGTTTTAGATTTAACAGTTTATACACTGCTGATTCACTGTCAGGATCACAACCTAAACCAAAAACGGCTTCAGTTGGATAAGCAACAACTTCACCTTTTTGTAACAGTTGATTAATTTCTAGTAGAGTTAATAAGTTTGCCATCAAATTTGTATGTTTACCTAATATCATTAAAATTTATATTAAACTGAGGTAAGACTATTTGCAAATTGGCAACAATAGAATTAATAATGTTATTACAATGAATATCGCTTATTTGCTGTGATAGATAAATTAGCTTTTATCGAAAATAGCAACATTATTCCCAATTCATTTGCGGAAAATAGTTAACTGTTAAATCAATAACCTGTTGCAGGTTGATAATTTTAACTCTTGAATCGATTAGGTCGCTTAAGCCTCGAGCATTAATGTCGTTATCAAGTACATAACAATGATGGGTGTTTTGCAAAATAGCATTTAATGTAGGGTTATCTTGACAACACATAATTACACCATTTTGCCAAAATAGTACGGCATCTTGCGCTGAAATTAATGTTGGATCGATTGTTGATTGATTCGCTGTTGCAATAGTATGTAGCATTTTTCCTCTTTTAGCGTTAAATTTGCCCTTAAAAAACCCCGTTCCTCAAAATTTTTTTGGTAAAAATTCAACTTAATCTTAGTTGGTACATCTTTAATGGTTATTAGTATATAATAAGGGCTATTTATTGAGCAAAGAATTCGTTATGAAACCCATTATTTTAGCTAATGAAAAATTAGCTAACGAACAAGAGACAATATTGTTTGGTAAACAGTTGGCAAAACAGTGTTTAAATTATTTATCTAATCATGATAGTGCAATTGTCATTTATCTGATTGGTGATCTTGGCGCTGGTAAAACCACTTTTAGTCGTGGTTTTTTGCAACAATTAGGACATCAAGGTAATGTTAAAAGTCCAACTTATACATTAGTTGAACCTTATCAATTTGATACATTTTCAGTTTATCATTTTGACTTATATCGCCTTGGTGATCCAGAAGAGTTAGAGTTTATGGGCATTCGCGAATATTTTTCATCAAGATCTATTTGTTTAATTGAATGGCCTATGCAGGCAAGAGGTATGTTACCTGCAGCTGATATTGAAATTCATTTGGCATATTTAGCGCTTGAACGTACGGTTTGTGTGCAAGCTAATAGTGAAAAAGGTCAAGCTATTATCAACCCATTACTATAAAAATTAGTGAAAAAACAATGAAGAAAATATTAACTTTTTTTATATTATTACTACTATGTAGTTCAGCTTATGCTGCAAAAGTTGTTATTGCCGTCGATGCTGGACATGGTGGTAAGGATTCAGGTGCTGTTGGTAAAAATAAGTTATATGAAAAAAATGTAACTTTATCGATAGCTAAAAAATTAACTAATTTATTAAATAAAGATCCTAATTTTAAAGGGGTATTAACCCGTAATACCGACAATTTTATTTCAGTCCCTCAACGTTCTGATATTGCGCGTAAAAATAAAGCCAACTTGCTAATTTCTATCCATGCTGATGCCGCACCGAATCGTAATGCTTCTGGTGCATCAATTTGGGTATTATCTACCAAACGAGCTGATACTGAATTGGGTCGTTGGTTGGAACAAGATGAAAAACAGTCACAGTTATTAGGTGGCGCTGGTGATGCATTAAGTGATGATCATGATCAAAATCTAAGTCAAGCAATACTCGACTTACAATTCTCTTATTCGCAACGTGTTGGTTATGAACTTGCTACTCAGGTTTTAAAAGAGATGAAAGGTGTTATTAAACTGCATAAAGGTGTACCTGAGCATGCTAGTTTAGGCGTATTACGTTCACCTGATATCCCTTCAATATTGATTGAAGTTGGATTTATTACTAATCAAGCTGAAGAAAGTTTGCTGGCTAGTAATGCTCATCAAGACAAGATCGCTAAACTGATTTATCAAGGCATAAAAAATTATGTCAAAAAAAATCCTAAATTTGGAGAACAGCATTAATGGCAATTCAAATTCTATCACCTCAACTAGCTAATCAAATTGCTGCTGGTGAAGTGGTAGAAAGACCTGTATCGGTAATTAAAGAGTTAGTTGAAAACAGCCTTGATGCAGGTAGTACACAAATTGATATCGATATTGAACAAGGCGGTAGTAAATTAATTCGTATCCGTGATAATGGCGGAGGTATTGCTAAAGATGAATTGGCATTAGCTTTAGCTCGCCACGCGACTAGTAAAATTACCACGTTGGATGATTTAGATACCATAATGAGCCTAGGTTTTCGTGGTGAAGCGCTAGCCAGTATTAGTTCTGTTGCTAGGTTAACTTTAACGTCACGTACTGCCGATCAATCTGAGGCATGGCAAGTTTATGCTGAAGGTCGAGATATGAAACCAACCATTAAACCTGCAGCACATCCTGTTGGTACCTCGGTTGAAGTTCTCGACTTATTTTATAACACGCCTGCTCGACGTCGATTTCTAAAGACTGAAAAAACAGAGTTTATGCATATTGAAGAATTTGTTAGGCGTATAGCTCTGGCTCGGCCTGATGTCACTTTCAATCTGCAACATAATGGAAAACTAATTAAACAGTATCGAGCATCTGCACTTGAAAAACGCGTTGAATTAGTTTGTGGACGTACATTTGTACAAAAAGCAGTAAAATTAGATTGGCAACATGATGATTTGTTAATTCAAGGATGGGTAGCAAGTAATGAAATTAGCGATCTGCAATATTTTTATGTTAATGGTCGAGTAATAAAAGATAAATTAATTAATCATGCGCTGCGCCAAGCTTATATTAGTCGAACTAATGAACAACAAAGTTATGTGGTTTTTCTACAAATCGATCCCAAACAGGTTGATGTTAATGTTCATCCTGCTAAACACGAAGTACGTTTTCATGAAGCAAGATTAGTACATGATTTTGTTTATCAATCTATTGTTATGGCACTTGAATCAAGCCAACAGCTTACCGATGATGAAAAAGTGGTAATAACACCTAATCGACAAGCTGCTGGTGAAAATATTTTTAATCAAAAAATAGCCACTGAACCTAAAAGCTATTCTACGACTAACGTATTACCCAAAAAACCGATTAATCATGTTAAAGAAAATGCAATTTATGGTCAGTTAATCGATACTAAAGCAAGCTTTGAAATTGAAAAGACGCAATCTAATCAATTGCCATTAGCCGGTGATAATGGTTCAATAACTGCACCGCAACAAGCGGTTATTGAGGCGCTGTTTCCTAAACGAAATGTACCATTACAATCACTGCAACAGCAACTTGATAGTTCTTCATTAGTACAGTTTGGTCGAGTATTAACCGTTATTCAACCTGATATAGCTTTACTTGAAAAATCGCAAGATTGTCAGCAGGCATTTATGCTTATGAAGTTAAATATCGCTCAGCAAAAAGTAAAAGCAATAAAATTATTAACTCAAGAGTCAGAAAAATTACTGATTCCACTAACAATTTTAGTCAATCAAAAAGAACAATTGGTATTAAATGATTATCGACCGCAATTAAATTTTTTAGGATTTGATTTTTATATTGATAAAGCCAAATTTCATTTGCATAATGTGCCGAAAATGTTACGAACCACTAATTGGCAACAATTAGTACCAAGTTTAATTGCTTTTCTTTTATCTGATAAATTGGCTGTTATTGATCCTACGCAAATTGCGATATGGTTGGCAGAAAATAGTAGTGATAATTATGCGGAGAGTTGGAGCGTAACGAAAGCTATCCAATTATTAGCACAACTAGAACAGATAGATATTAATTTATTACAACAAGATACATTTTTATATCCGATTGATCTTCAATCTTTATCACAATCAATTTTATCATGAATAAAGCAAAAATTATTTCATTAATGGGGCCTACTGCGTCCGGTAAAACGGCTTTTGCCATGGAACTTTATGACAAGTATCCGATTGATATTATTAGTGTTGATTCGGCACTTATTTATCGCGGTATGGATATCGGCAGTGCGAAACCCACTAAACAAGAGCAGCAAAAATATCCACATAAACTGATTGATATCTGTGATCCAGCTGAAAGTTACTCGGCAGCTAATTTTCGGCATGATGCGATTGAAGAAATTGAAAAATCGTTAAGTAATGGTCGAACACCATTACTAGTTGGCGGAACAATGCTGTATTTTAAAGCTTTAATTGAAGGACTTTCACCTCTTCCTGCTGCGGATAGTGATATACGGCAGCAAATTGAAGAAAAAGCCAATAAATTAGGTTGGCAAGCGATTCATGAGGAGTTAAAGAAGGTTGATCCTGTGTCAGCACAGCGAATTCATCCGAATGATCCGCAACGGCTTAATCGCGCATTAGAGGTTTATCTCATTTCTGGTAAAAGTTTAACCGAGCTTACTCAAGAAAGTGGCGAAGCATTACCTTATGACATTATGCAGCTAGCTATTATGCCGGAGGATCGAGCTGAGTTGCATCAGCGTATTGAGCAGCGTTTTTTACAAATGCTAGATCAAGGCTTTGAAGATGAAGTAAAAACACTTATGCTGCGATCTGATCTACATACCAATCTACCTTCTATCCGTTGTGTAGGTTATCGTCAAATGTGGGAATATCTCAATGGTGATATCAGTTATGATGAGATGGTATTCAAGGGTATTTGTGCTACTCGTCAATTAGCGAAACGGCAAATTACTTGGCTTAGAGGTTGGAAACAACCTATAACATGGTTAAATCAAGATAACAAAGATACCGTTTTTAAGCATATTTTTTAAATTATAAATTGCAGCGATAGGTATTAGTGTATTTTTCTATTGATTATAATACTAAACAGAAATTTTTCATTTAGAAAGCCTTTCTAAATTTATGATATCTATCATGCGTATTTTTTTGTATAAATTTCGTTAATTTATTAAATTTTTAGTTATTTGTGCATAAATTGCAGTTGATTAGTTTAAGAGCTGGGTTTTTTATGTTATTTTGATACTTACTACATAAGTATGTTATGTTGCAATCGGATAGATCATCATTTTGATTGTAAATTTATTTTATCTTTATATTTTTATTTCATCTTAAAGGATAAACTCATGTCAAAAGGGCAGTCATTACAAGATCCTTATTTGAATTTGCTTCGTCGCGAGCATATTCCAGTATCAATTTATCTAGTTAACGGTATTAAATTACAAGGACAAATTGAATCATTTGATCAGTTTGTTATTTTATTAAAAAATACTGTTAGTCAAATGGTATACAAACACGCAATCTCTACAGTTGTTCCTTCAAGACCTATTTCTGGTTTGGTGTCTCAACCTGAAGAGGAAAGCGAAAGCTAATTATTTGAGTGGAGAATGTGATTGTTTGAGCGATATAAAGGCGGCGAGTCTGCTTTATTAGTCCATGTATTCTTCCCTCAAGAAAGCGATATCGAGGATTTAAAAGAGTTTGAAGTGTTAGTTTCTTCAGCTCAAATTGAAATTCTCGATATTGTGACAACCTCAAGAAAGTCTCCGCAAGCTAAATATTTTATTGGTGAAGGAAAAGCGTTAGAAATTGCCGATAAAGTAAAAGAGCTGAATGCTTCAGTTATTCTAGTCAATCATACCTTAACCCCAACTCAAGAACGAAACTTAGAACAACTATGTGAATGTCGTGTAGTGGATAGAACAGGATTGATTCTGGATATTTTTGCCCAACGAGCTCGAACCCATGAAGGTAAGTTGCAAGTTGAATTAGCGCAATTACAATATCTGTCAACACGTTTAGTTCGAGGTTGGACTCACTTAGAACGTCAAAAAGGTGGTATAGGCTTACGAGGTCCTGGGGAAACTCAGCTAGAAACCGATAGACGATTAATTCGTCATCGTATTCAGTTAATCTTATCAAGACTTGCGAAAGTTGAAAAACAACGCAATCAAAATCGTCAATCTAGACAAAAAGCAGATTTATCAACAGTATCACTAGTTGGTTATACCAATGCAGGCAAATCGACATTATTTAATGCACTAACTAATGCTGATGTTTATGCTGCCGATCAATTATTTGCTACGCTGGATCCAACTTTAAGACGCATTATGGTTGACGATGTTGGTGAAGTTGTTTTAGCTGATACAGTTGGATTTATTCGTCATTTACCACATGATCTGGTTGCTGCTTTTAAAGCGACTTTACTTGAAACACAAGAAGCATCACTGCTATTGCATGTCGTTGATGCTGCTGATCCTAATTTATTAGATAATATTCAAGCTGTTGATGAAGTTTTACTTGAGATTGATGCCCATGATATTCCTACTTTGTTGGTAATGAATAAAATTGATTTAATGGAAGGTAAACAACCAAGTATTGATCGTGATGAAAATGGCGTGCCAATTCGAGTTTGGATTTCAGCACAAAATAGTTTAGGATTAGATCTCTTATTTACTGCATTAAAAGAAAGGCTTGCCGGTAAGATTCAAGTTTGTCAATTAAACTTGCCTATCCATCTAGCAAAACTCAGAAGCCGTTTATATAAATTAAATGCGGTGGAACATGAAGTCATTGAAGATGACGGTAGTTTTCAGCTAAATATAAGAATGCCTTTAATTGAATGGAATCGCCTCTGTAAACAAGAGCCAGATCTGTTATACTTAATCAATACGCAAAATAACAACTAATTGTTAAATGGAGCATATAAAATATGGCGTGGAATCAGCCCGGCAATAACGGACAAGATAACGACCCATGGGGAAATAATAAGAAACCTTCCAATTCGACGGGAGGAATATTTGATCAATTCAAAGATCTCTTCAAAAAAGGGAGTTCAGGTAATAATCGAGGACCTTCTGATATTAAGTTATCAATGAATACTTCGAAAATTATTTTGGCAGTGATAGTTGTTCTTATCCTAATTTGGGCAGTAAGTGGTTTTTATACTATCAAACAAAATCAACGAGGTGTAATAACCCGTTTTGGACAAGTTCAATCAGAAATTATTCAACCTGGTTTGAATTGGAACCCATCATTTATTGATAAAGTTTATAAAGTCGATACGCAAGGTACTTATAACTTCAATGTGCATGGCGATATCATTACAACTAGTGAAAAAGGTGAAAACTTAGTCTTTGTTGAAATGAATGTACAATATCGTATTAGTGATCCAGTTAAATACTTATTTAATGTGACTAATGTTGAAGATAGTTTACGTCAAGCTGCGGATAGTGCACTTAGGACTTCAGTTGGTAGTTCTAATATTGATGCAATTATTTCAGATGGTCGTTCAGATTTAGAAGATAGTACTAAAGATGAATTAATTAATGTGATTTCTCATTATGATATGGGGATTACTATTGTTGATCTTAACTTCCAAGTTGCTCGTCCTCCTGTAGATGTGCAAGATGCTTATGCTGATGCAATTAGAGCTCAGAATGATAGTGAACGCGAAATAAAACAAGCTAAAGCTGATAAAGTTCAATTAGTTCAGCAAGCAGAAGGACGTTCGGCGACCATTTTGGCCGATGCAAATGCTTATAAAGTAAAAGTAGAATTAGAAGCAATTGGTGATGTTGCTCGGTTTGAAAAATTATTACCACAATATAAAGCTGCGCCCGAAATTACTAAAGATCGTTTATATATCGAAACGATGGAAAAAATATTAGCTAAAACGCAAAAAGTTATTGTTAATGATAAGAGTGGTAATTTATTAGTACTACCGTTAGAACAATTATTAAAAAATAAAAATGAGCAATCATCTGAATCAATTACAGCAAATTCAGACAGTGATTATAATATTAATCTGCCAAATCCTTTGGATGCAGAAAGTGCTCAACAAAATAGTATTGATGTGCAAAATCATAGCTCAACGACTAATAATAATTCTAATAATCGCACTAGACGGACTATGGGTCGATAAGGAGAAAAAAGAATATGCGAAAATTATTGATTCCTATAGTTTTAATTTTAATTGGCGTACTTTTTTCAAGTATCTATGTGATAGAAGAGGGTACTCGTGGTGTCGTTTTACGTTTTAATAAAATTATTGGTTTATCTGAACCAGGGTTACATTTTAAAATGCCACTAATCGATAGCGTTAAGACTATTGATGCTAAAATCCAAACTACCAATAGTTCAAATAATAATAATGAAAAACGTTTTTTTAATGTACAAAAGAAAGAACTGATTGTGGACTATTTTGTGCAATGGAAAATTGTTGATTTTAACCGTTATTATGAAACTATTGCCGGTGGTAATGATGTTAATGACTTGATTTTAGCTCGGTTAAATGGTCGTTTACGTTCTGAGATTGGTAAATTAAGTAATCGAGATATCATTAATGATTCTAACGCGGATACCAAATCAAGAAATTCATTAATGGCACGAGTTAAAGATTCGTTAAATGGTTCATCACAAGATGGTGAAGAAAATTTACCGATTGATAAATTAGTTACTGATGCGAAAAAAGATCCTATAAACAGTAAAACCAGTTTAAGAGCTTTTGGTGTTGATGTTATTGACGTTCGAATTAAACAAATTAACTTCCCTGCTGAAGTATCAGAATCGATTTATGCAAACATGAGAGCTGAACGTGAAGTTATTGCTCGTGACAAACGTTATGAAGGTATCAAAAAAGCTGAAGAAATAAGAGCGGAAGCTACATTTGAAAAAACCAAAATTATATCAGAAGCCGAACGTCAATCTCGCTCAATTCGCGGTGAAGGTGATGCTAATGCAGCTAAACTTTATGCTGACGCTTTTGGTAAAGATATTGAATTTTTTAGCTTTATTCGTAGTTTAAAAGCTTATGAACAAAGTTTTGCAGGTAATGATGTTATGGTCATTAGCCCTGATAGTGAATTTTTCCAATACATGAAATTAAAGTCTAACAAATAATACAATGAGTAAATAAACTATGAGTAATAATGTTGTTGTGCTAGGTACACAATGGGGTGATGAAGGCAAAGGTAAAGTTGTTGATTTACTCACAGAAAAAGCAAAATATGTAGTACGTTATCAAGGCGGACATAATGCCGGTCATACTTTAGTTATTAATGGTGAAAAAACAGTATTGCATTTAATACCATCTGGTATTTTGCGTAATGATGTCATAAGTATTATTGCTAATGGTGTTGTACTTTGTCCTGAAGCACTTATGAAAGAGATGAAAGAACTTGAAGATAACGGTATTCCGGTGAAAGAAAGGCTACTTATTTCAGAATCATGTCCGTTGATTTTGCCTTATCATATTGCTTTAGACCAAGCACGAGAAAAAGCACGTGGTAAAAAAGCGATTGGTACGACTGGTCGCGGTATTGGCCCGGCATATGAAGATAAAGTTGCTCGTCGAGGATTGCGTGTTGGTGATTTACGTGATCGTCAGGCATTTGCTGAAAAACTAAAAGAAGTTATGGAATATCATAATTTCCATTTAGTCAATTACTATAAATCAGAAGCTGTTGATTACCAGAAAGTACTTGATGAGACATTAGCGATTGCAGATATTTTAGTGGCAATGATTGCTGATATCCCAACTCTACTTGAAAATGCACGTAAAAATGGCGAAAGAATCATGTTTGAAGGCGCGCAAGGTACTTTACTCGATATCGATCATGGTACCTATCCTTATGTGACTTCTTCAAATACTACTGCCGGTGGCGTAGCAACAGGATCAGGATTTGGTCCTCGTTATGTTGGTTATGTATTAGGAATCGTTAAAGCTTATTCTACCCGTGTAGGTGCAGGACCTTTTCCTACTGAATTGTTTGATGAGGTTGGTGAATATCTCTGTAAGCAAGGTAATGAATTTGGTGCAACCACTGGTCGTCGTCGTCGTACTGGTTGGCTTGATGCTGTTGCAGTAAGTAAAGCGGTGCAACTTAACTCTGTTTCAGGTTTTTGTTTAACTAAGTTGGATGTTTTAGATGGACTTAAAGAAGTCAAAATCTGTGTTGGTTATCAATTACCGAATGGTGATGTTATCCAAAATGCACCAGCAGCAGCTGAAGATTGGAGTTTAGTCAAACCAGTATATGAAACTATGCCTGGTTGGAGTGAATCAACTTTTGGTGTCAAAAGTTATGACGCATTACCAGCAGCAGCTAAAGCTTATATTAAGCGAATTGAAGAATTAACTGAAACTCCAATTGACATTATATCAACTGGACCGGATCGAAGTGAAACTATGATTTTACGTGATCCATATTCAGTCTAATTTTGCATACGAAAAATCGGGGTAATTATCCCGATTTTTTATTTTTTGCTTGTTAATAAAGTATAATCATTAAATCTCTAAGAGGATACTATGGCAAAAATAGGGACACCTCTCTCATCAAGTGCTACCAAAGTATTACTTTGTGGCGCCGGTGAGTTAGCCAAAGAAGTTGTTATTGAATTGCAACGTTTTGGCTGCGAAGTTATTGCAGTTGATCGTTATGCCAATGCCCCCGCTATGCAAGTAGCCCATCGTTGTCATATTATTAATATGCTAGATGGTAATGAGCTAAGAAAAATAATTGAAGCAGAAAAGCCTGATTATATTGTTCCTGAAATAGAAGCGATTGCTACTGATACCTTAGTAGAATTAGAAAAAGAAGGTTTTACTGTTATCCCTACCGCTAAAGCAACGCAATTGACCATGAATCGTGAAGGTATTCGTCGTCTTGCTGCTGAAGAACTTAAATTACCAACCTCTCCATATCGTTTTGCTGCAACTGAAAGCGAATATAAACTTGCGGTTAAGGAAATCGGTTTTCCTTGCTTAGTTAAACCGGTTATGAGTTCTTCTGGTAAAGGGCAATCTTTATTAAGAAGTGAAGCTGATATTGAATCTTCATGGAAATATGCTCAAGAAGGTGGTCGTGCAGGAAGTGGTAAAGTTATTATTGAAGGCTTTGTTAACTTCGATTATGAAATAACGTTATTAACCGTTAGACATATTAATGGTGTTTCATATTGTCAACCTATTGGTCATCGACAAGAAAATGGTGATTATCGAGAATCATGGCAACCACAGCCAATGTCGGCTAATGCATTATCTTTAGCGAAAGATATAGCTACCAAAATAACCGAAGCTTTAGGTGGTTATGGATTATTTGGTGTTGAATTGTTTGTGAAAGGTGATCAAGTCTGGTTTAGCGAAGTATCTCCACGACCGCATGATACCGGCATGGTAACATTAATATCGCAAAATCTTTCTGAGTTTGCATTACATGCTAGAGCAATTTTAGGTTTACCAATACCTTTAATAGAACAATATGGTGCTAGTGCATCAGCAGTATTAATTGCAAATGGTGATTCAGACACAGTTACATTCTCGAATTTAGATAAAGTATTAAGTGAAGCAGACACTGATCTACGTTTATTTGGTAAACCTGAAGTAAAAGGTATAAGAAGAATGGGTGTTGCATTAGCTAAAGCGCCAACTGTAGAAAAAGCGGTTGAAAAAGTGGTTAATGCTATTAAACAGCTAAAAATAACCTTTTAAATGGCCTTTTTGATTAAAAAGCAATCGGTTGAAGAAAAAAAAGCAAATTTTGTAAAATAGGGGTTGACGTAGGCAAGTGAAATGCGTAACATACGCAACCCTTGAGACAGCAAACTAAAACAAGAAATTGTGAAGTAAATTAAAAGGCTGTCAGCTCTTTAAAAAGAAGAAACAGACAATCTGTGTGGGCACTTACGAGACGAAAAATTAAAAGTCTACGGACTCAAAAAATTAAGTCTTGATAAGTGACACTGAAGATTCATTTGAATTATG